>NZ_GL882855.1:41105-53654 GCF_000195655.1 Klebsiella sp. MS 92-3 | reverse complement strand
GTGGTCACTGAAAAAGGTGGATTATTGCGCTGGCAGCGTCGGCACGTTGTCGTCGAACCAGGTTTTATAGATTTTGGCGTAAGTCCCGTCAGCAACGATCTTTTGCAGCCCGGCGTTGATTTTGCCCAGCAGTTCACTGTTGCCTTTCGCCACCGCAATACCGAAATACTGACGCTCAAATTTGGCATCCGGCACCAGCTTGAACTGCTTCTCCGGGTGCTGTTTGATGTAGTACTTCACCACCCCGACGTCGCCAACCGCGGCGCTGACGCCGTCCTCAAACAGCTCCTGGAGCATCAGCGGGGTATTGTCGAAGCGCTTGATCGCGGTGCTGTTTTTACCCAGCACCTCAGAAACCACGATATCGCCGGTGCTGGAGTTCACCACCCCGACCTTCTCGTTTTTCAGGGCCGCCAGCGAATCCACCTGCGAGTCCTGAGCGACGACGATAGACTGTTCGGCCGGGAAGTACGGCGCGGAGAAATCGACCATCTGTTTGCGTTTATCGGTGATGGTGATCCCGGAGATGATGATGTCGCGGTCGCCGGTGTTCAGCGTGGCGAAGATGCCTTCCCATGGGGTATTGACCAGCTTAACGTCAAAGCCTTCGGCTTTGGCGATGGCTTTGATGATGTCGATGTCGAAACCTTCCAGCTGTTTCTGGCTATTTTCAAATTCAAACGGCCGGTAGGTGCCGCCGGAGCCGACGGTATAGGTTTCCGCAGCCGCCTGTCCGGCAGCCGTCAGCGCGGCTATCATGCAACACGCTTTGAGCAAATTCTTGACCATGAGATTTCCTTTTTATGCATTTATTTTGCATAAAAATACACACACTCACTTTTATATGCAACCGGAAACCTTCCCGCTGGTGAATTATCTTCTCAATGGCCCCGTTTACCGCCGGATTTACCGATAGCCCGATGCAGATCGTTGATTCGTTTCAGGGATTTCACCGTTTTTTGTGGCGTGGTAGAGGCCACCGACAGGACAATCATCTCGAGACAGACCAGCACCGTACCGTGCAGCGGCATCCGGCTACTGTCCCCGCCGCGCGGGACGTCGATCACCACCTGCGCCTCCTGGCTGAAGCGCGAGTCCACCGCCTGGGTCAGCAGGATGGTCGGAATACCCAGCCGCTTCGCCTCGCGCAGGGTGGTCAACCCTTCGCGATGGGGGGATTTTTGCCCCATCATGATCAGCACATCGCCGCGCTGCAGGCCGATAAGCTGTTCGGCAAGGCTAAAGCCCGTGCGGTTCATCACGTACGCCGGCAGGCCAATACGGCTGAACAACCGGGCGGTGTATTCGGCGAGGATCCCCGAGGCGCCGATACCGAAGATCCCCACCTGGCGCGCGTCGCTGAGCAATGCCACCGCCTGAGCCACCGCCGCGCGGTTGTCGGCCCGCGACAGGACCTCGCACACCCGCTGATGGCCTTCAAGCACAAAATCAATACTGGAGTTGACGTCGCTGGAGAGCGCGGTAACCGTCGAGCGCATCTTTTCCGCCGAGGTGACCGAGGTGCCGAACCAGCGCTCCATGGTCTGCTTAAGCTCGCGCAGCCCGGCGAAGCCCAGCGCCTGGATGGCACGCACCACCGTGGCGTCGGAGGTCTGGGTCGCGGTGGCGATCTCCATCGCCGTATGCTCCAGCACCACCTCGCGGTTGTCGTTGATATAGCTGACCACCGCCCGCAGCCGGGGGGAGAGCTGGTGCGCCCGGGCGCGATAGCGTTCGCCGAACAGATCGACTTTGCCCTTCTCTTTTTTTACCGCGCTTTTCATTTGGCCTCCGCCGGGATCGGCCTGCCGGCAATATGCGACTGCACCTGGGCCACCATCAGAGACAGCGCGGCGTAGGAGTTGGAGATCACCTCTTCCCGCGGCAGTAAAATATAGTGCCCGGTGCGGCAGGCGCGCATAAAGTCGCACCAGCCGGGCATCACGCCCTCCATCGCCTGCAGCTCATCCTGCGGCTTACCGCCGGTATCCGACCGCCAGGTGGCGAAGACAAAATCAGCGTCCAGCTCCGGCAGCTGTTCCGCGCTGACGTCAATGCGCTGACCATCGGGGATCCGCTCAATCAGCGGCGGAAAGCGGAACCCGGCGTCGCGCAGCACCCGGCCCAGCGCATGATACGAATGATGCACCGTGACCTTGCCGTTGTTCGCCTGGATCACTGAGACGCTGTACTGCGGTGGGTTGACCATCGCTTTCAGCTGTTTAATTTGTTCCTGATAGCGGCGCTCGAGGATCGCCAGCCGCGGCTGGGTGCCGGTCAGCTGCGCCAGCTTGCGGTAAATCTCCGGGGCGCTGCCCTGCAGATGGTCGATGCTCACCGTCGGGGCAATCTTCTCCAGTTGCTCCACTGACACGTGGCGACTGGGCTCGGTGATAATCAGATCCGGCCTGGCGGCGGCTACCGCTTCCAGATCGATATCGGCGGTGCCAATAAAGCGGATATCGCTGTTGTCGAAATCGACGCCGGTGAGCTGGGCGCTGGATCGCAGGTAGTGGCTGCCGTCCGGGCGCGTCCGGCCGTGGCTGGCGATCGGCGGCGCCCCGAGCTCAATCAGCGGAATGGTAATGTCGAGATCGTGCATCGAAACGATACGCTGCGGATGCAGCGGGACGGTGACGGTGCGGCCTAAATCATCGGTGAAAGTTTGAGTTTGTGGGTCGGCGGCGCTGACGGCCCCCGTCAGCAACAGCAGCAATGAGACGAACCAACGCATACTACCTTCCTGGTTAAAGGGCATCACGGCGACGCCAGAGCAAGATAACGAAGAACGGGCAGCCCACCAGGGCAATGACAATCCCCGCCGGGATCTGCAGCGGGGCAAACGCCAGCCGGCCAAGGGTATCGGTCGCCAGCACCAGCAAGGCGCCAATCAGCGCGCTGCCGCACAGCAGCGATACCTGGCCGCCGCGCAGCACAAAACGCGCCATATGCGGCGCCATCAGGCCCACAAAGCCCAGGCTGCCGACGCAGGAGACGCTGGCCGAGGTCAGCAGCACCGGTGCGAAAAAGCGCAGCATCGTCAGCTGCTGCAGACGTACGCCGAGGCCGACAGCGGTCCGGTCGCCCAGCAGTGCCACGTCCGCCGCCCGGGCGGTACAGAACAGGATGATGGCCCCGGGCAGCGCCCAGCAAAAAGCCACCGCCAGCAGCGGCCAGGTGGCGGTCTGCAGGCTGCCCGCCAGCCAGATCATCGCCGTCTGCACGTCGCGTACGTCGGCGGTGGTCATAAAGATGCCGACCGCGGCCGCCAGGCTCCAGGAGACGCCGATGCCAATTAAAATAAAGCGCGGCCGCGAACAGTCGCGGGCCAGCGTCAGGACCAGCAGGGCCACCGCTATGCCGCCGACCATCCCCGCCAGCGGCCGCCAGACCAGGCCTACCGCCGGGAAAAACAGCACCAGCGCCAGAACCACGATGCTTGCCCCCTCTTTGACGCCGATCAGCCCCGGGTCGGCCAGCCCGTTACGGGTGATGCTCTGCATCGCCGCGCCGGCCAGCCCCAGCATGGCCCCGCACAGCAGCGCCATCAGGATCCGCGGCAGGCGGATATCAAACAGAATAAAGCGCGGCTGCTCGCCCATCTCCTGCGGCGCCAGCAGGGCCCGCGCCAGCGTCGACGCGGGCAGCGGATAGCTGCCGCGGCTAAGGCTGTACAGCCCCAGCGCCAGCAGCGTCAGCACTATGCTGGCGGCAATTTTTAACGCCGCAGGACGCAGCAGCAGATGACGGGAGGCGAAAGCCAGCGGCCGAAAACCGGCCCGGTGAACGGCGCGCGTCATTTAAAAAACCTCGCGGCGATAAAGATAAACAACGGCGCACCCACCAGGGCGGTCATCGCCCCGGTCGCCAGCTCCTGCGGCGCGACCAGCGTCCGGGCGGCGATATCCGCCAGCACCAGCGCCAGCGCTCCCACCGGCGCGGCCAGGGGCAGCGCCAGGCGGATGTCTTCCGTCACCAGACGGCGCACCACGTGCGGCACCACCAGCCCGACGAAGCCGATCGGCCCGGCCACCGCCACCGCCGCGCCGCAGAGCAGCGCAATCGCCAGCAGGCCCAGCAGCCTCGTCTGGACGAGATTAACGCCAAGGCCCAGCGCCACCTTATCCCCCAGCGCCAGCACGTTGAGGCGTGGGGCAATGATCAGCGCGACGCCAAGGCCGATCAGCGCCGGAACCAGCGCCGTCTGCAGCGTGCTCCAGTTCAGTCCGGCCAGGTCGCCGGCCAGCCAGGTGCGCATCGCCAGCAGCGTCTGTTCATCGAGAATTAATATCGCCGCCGTCACCGCCGACACAAACCCTGACAGCGCCACTCCGCACAACGTGATGCGCAGCGGCGTCGCCCCGCCGCGCCCGGCAGAGGCCAGCGCCATCACGCCACCGAACAGCAGCCCCGCGCCGCAGGCGGCGGTCAGCGGGCGCCCGGCGGGGGAAGCGCCGAAGGACAGGCCCAGCGCCGAGGTCGCCACCACCGCCAGCGAGGCGCCGGCGTTAAGCCCGAGAATATGCGGCTCGCCAAGCGGGTTACGGATCACCGTCTGCAGCAGCAGCCCGGCGACGCCGAGCGCCGCGCCGGTCAGCAGCGCCGCCGCCAGCCGCACCAGACGCAGATCGATGATAATCCGCTGCTCAAAGTTGCGCGGATCGTACTCCAGCAGCGCCTGCAGCACCGTCTGCGGGGCGATCCAGCGGGCGCCTAAGCCAAGATGCACCAGCGAGGCGGCGATAAGCAGCAGCGTTAGCAGAAGCAGCGCCAGCCGGGGGCGACGCCGCGCGGAAAGCAGGATGGCCACGCTCATTGTGCCGCTGCCTGGCGGGCGCGAAACGGCATAAAGAAGGGTTTGCCGGTTTGCGGGTTAATCGACATCTGCACGTCAACGTCAAACACGCGTTTAATCAGCTCAGGGCTACAGACATCGTTGTCGCTAATCGTGCCGGCGATGCGCCCCTGTTTAAGGAATACCAGCAGATCGGCGTAGTTCACCGCAAAGTTAAGGTCATGGAGCACTGTCACCACCGTGCGGCCATGTTCGCGGGTGAGGGTCTGGAGCAGCTCAAGGATATCGACCTGATAGCGCAGATCGAGCCAGGTGGTCGGCTCATCGAGCAGAATGGTGGCCGTTTGCTGGGCCAGCGCCATGGCGATCCAGCAGCGCTGACGCTGGCCGCCGGAGAGGCTGTCCACCGGCAGATGGGCGAATTCGGCGGTACCGGTTAAGCGCAGCGCCTCCTCTACCGCCAGCTCATCGGCCTCGGACCACTGGCGCATCAGCCCCTGCCACGGGTAGCGCCCGCGCGAGACCAGCTCGAAAACGGTCAATCCTTCCGGGGTCAACGGCGATTGCGGGAGGATGCCCAGCTGGCGCGAGACGGCTTTCGTCGGCATCTGGTGAATGGCTTGCCCGTCCAGACGCACGCAGCCGCCGAGCGGTTTCAGCATTCTGGCGATGGTCGAGAGCAGCGTGGATTTGCCGGATCCGTTCGCCCCGGCCAGCACCGTCATTTTGCCGGTGGGAATGGTCAGGTTGATATCGTCAACGATCAGGGTCTGGCCGTAGCCGGCCGACAGGGCATCCAGTACGATCCCCTGCTCTGCAGGTTTCACCCGCTGTGGCATAACTCGCTCCTGCGCCGCAGCGTTCCAGACGATAGCTGGACATTCTGCAGTCAAATAAAAATAAATCTCATTCTCTTTTGATCATGACGGGGATGAATGTAGTAGTCAATACTCGCCATCGTCTTCAGACGGGGACGCTGACTACAGCGAGGCTGTGCCAACCCAATATAATTAAAATAAAATGATATCAGATAGATAACTACAGAACATTCCCTACTGGAGGTGTTTAAAACGTCCTGTTCCTCGCCGCTGAATTTTTATCTTGCATAACGTTTACTACTACATCCCTTCATGATTGAATGATTCTCAATTACACATCTGAAGGCGCATTCAGACGCTAAACAGAGTGCTTTTATTATTCAGGGCAATGATTTTATTGGCTTAATCTGACCGCAAAGGCAGATTCGTTCACGAGAAACAGATAATGACTCAACCCCATGTCGCCTGCAGGACGTTGCCAGGGCGCGCGCTTTTTTCGCTTCTTTTTTTAGCCTCACCGGGATTAATGGCCGCCGACAATCGCGCGGCGAAAAGTACTAACGACGCGGAAGAGACCATCACCGTAGTGGCCGACGGCGCGCAGCAGAGCGCCACAAGCGGCTATCAGCCGCTCAGCTCCGCCACCGCGACGCTAACCTCGATGCCGCTGCTGGATATTCCCCAGGTGGTCAATACCGTCAGCGATCGGGTTCTCGAAGATCAGCACGCCACCTCACTCGATGAGGCGCTGTATAACGTCGCTAACGTGGTGCAGACCAACACCCTCGGCGGTACCCAGGACGCCTTTACCCGCCGCGGCTTCGGCGCCAACCGCGACGGCTCGATCATGACCAACGGCCTGCGCACCGTGCTGCCGCGCAGCTTTAACGCCGCCACCGAACGGGTGGAAGTCCTGAAGGGGCCCGCCTCGACGCTGTACGGTATCCTCGACCCCGGCGGGCTGATCAACGTCATCACTAAACGGCCGGAGCGGCAGTTCTCCGGTTCGGTTTCCGGGACCTCCACCAGCTTTGGCGGCGGCACCGGCAGCGTCGACATCACCGGCCCCATCGAAGGCACAAATCTGGCGTACCGACTGATCGGCGAATATCAGAATGAGGATTACTGGCGCAATTTCGGTAAAAACAAAAGCAGCTTTATCGCCCCTTCCCTGACCTGGTTTGGCGAGCGGGCAACGGTGACCGCGTCCTATTCGCACCGCGACTACAGCGCCCCCTTTGATCGCGGCACTATCTTCGATCTGAATACCGGCCATGCGGTTAACGTCGATCGCAAAACCCGCTTCGATGAAGCGTTTAATATTACCGATGGCTATTCCGATCTCGCTCAGCTCAACGCCGAGTATCGCCTTAACGACGCCTGGACCGCGCGCTTCGATTACAGCTACAGCCAGGATCACTATAACGATAACCAGGCGCGGGTGATGGCCTATGATTCGGCGACCGGCAACCTCACCCGCCGGGTCGATGGTACCCACGGTTCAACGCAGAAGATGCACTCCACCCGCGCCGACCTGCAGGGCAACGTGGTAGTGGGCGGCTTTTATAACGAGCTGCTGACCGGCGTCGCCTATGAGAATTACGATCTGCTGCGCACCGATATGCTGCGCTGTAAGAACGTTAAAGGCTTTAACATCTATCATCCGGTCTACGGCACTCTCGACACCTGTAATACCGTCTCCGCCTCCGACAGCGACCAGCGGATCCAGCAGGAGAGCTATGCCGCATACGTGCAGGACGCGCTGTACCTGACCGACAACTGGATCGCCGTCGCCGGCGTGCGCTACCAGTACTACACCCAGTACGCCGGTAAAGGCCGACCGTTTAACGTCAATACCGACAGCCGCGATGAGAAATGGACGCCGAAAGCCGGCCTGGTCTACAAGGTCACGCCGAACGTCTCCCTGTTCGCCAACGTCGCCCAGTCGTTTATGCCGCAGTCGTCGATCGCCAGCTATATCGGCGAGCTGCCGCCGGAAGAGTCCACCTCTTACGAAGTGGGCGCCAAATTTGACCTGTTAAACGGCATTACCGCCAATATCGCGCTGTTTGATATTCACAAGCGTAACGTGCTGTACACCGAGAGCATTGGCGATGAGACGGTGGCCAAAACGGCGGGCAAAGTGCGTTCCCAGGGCGTGGAAGTGGATCTGGCGGGGTCCATCACCGATAACCTCAGCGTGATCGCCAGCTACGGCTACACCGACGCCAAAGTGCTGGAAGATCCGGATTACGCCGGGAAACCGCTGCCAAACGTACCGAAACATACCGGTTCGCTGTTCCTGACCTATGACATTCATAACGTCTATAACAGCAACACCCTGACCGTCGGCGGCGGCGGCCATGCGGTCAGCAAGCGTTCCGGCACCAACGGCGCGGATTATTATCTGCAGGGCTATGCGGTGGCGGATGTGTTTGCCGCCTATAAGATGAAGCTGCAGTATCCGGTGACACTGCAGGTGAATGTGAAGAACCTGTTTGATAAGACCTATTACACTTCCTCGATCGGCACCAATAACCTCGGCAACCAGATTGGCGACCCGCGCGAAGTGCAGTTCACGGTGAAGATGGATTTTTAAGCCGGACCATGGCGTCGCGCCGGATATTCATTGCCGGGCGGCGCTGCGCTTGCACCGGCCTGCAACTGCATGGCCTGCGGTCCTTCCCCTTCCTGTCGAGTTCGTAGGCCCGGTAAGGCGCAGCCGCCACCGGGCAAAAACAGGCGCCTGGCGCCGGATGCCCATTGCCGGGCGGCGCTGCGCTTGCGCCGGCCTACCTTTCCGTGACATTTGTCGCAGCGCCACCGGGGAATGCGTTCAGCTTACCAGTCCGCCTCCTGGCCGAGGATGCGCAATATATCCTGACGATGCTGCAGCAGCTGCGGGTTATCGCGATGACGGGGAAAAGCCAGCGGCAGCGCAAACTCGGCGATAATCCGCCCCGGACGCGGCGACATCACCAGCACCCGCTCGCACAGCAGCAGCGCCTCTTCGATATCGTGGGTCACCAGCAGGCTGGTATACCCCTGCTGCTGCCAGAGGGCGATCAGCTCCCGCTGCATACTGATGCGGGTCAGCGAATCGAGTTTGCCCAACGGCTCGTCGAGCAGCAGCAGACGCGGTTCGTTCAACAAGGCGCGCGCCAGCGCCGCACGCTGCGCCATCCCCCCGGACAGCTGCCGCGGCCACGCCTCGCTGAAGGCCTGCAGCCCGATGCGGTCAATCAGCGCGTCTGCCTTCGCCTCCAGCCCCTTTTTGCCCTGCGCCTGCGGGCCCAGCAGCACGTTCTGCCGCACCGTCAGCCACGGATAGAGCGTCGGATCCTGAAACACCAGAATTCGCTCCGGCCCCGGGGCGCCGAGCGCCGCGCCGTCGATCTGCATCTGTCCGCTCTGCGGCGCTTCCAGCCCCGCCAGCAGCCGCAGCAGGGTTGATTTACCGCAGCCGGAAGGGCCCAGCAGCGCCACGCTTTCCCCCGGGCGCAGCTGCAGGCTGATATTCTCCAGCACCGGTACCGTCTGTTTGCCAAGCGTAAACGCATGATGAAGATGGCTGATGGATACCGCCGCGCCGCGCGCTATCGTCTCGGTTACCATTGCATCCCTCCTCGCTGCCAGCTCAGCAGCCGGTCACGCAGCATAAATAATCCGCTTATCAGGCCGGAGCATAACAAGGCCATCACCAGCAGCGCGGCATACATATTAGGATAGGCCGCCCAGCCCTGGGCCCACTGGAGGTAAAAGCCGATCCCCGACTTCACCCCGACCATTTCGGCGACAATCAGCACCGAAAACGACGCGCCGAGCCCCATAAACAGGCCGACAAAGACGTTCGGCAACGCGGCGGGGATCGCCACCCGCAGGATCAGGAAACGCTGGCTGGCGCCGAGGGTCCGCGCCACGTCGTACCACGCCTTATCAATGCCCATCACTCCGGACCAGGTCAGCACCGTGACCGGGAACCAGGTGCTCAGCGCGATCAAAAACACGCTGGCGCCGAAGCTCGAGGGAAAAATAAACAGGCACAGCGGCAGCAGCGCGGTGGACGGCACCGGCCCCAGCAGACGTAACACCGGATGCACCCAGTAGCCAATCCGTTGCGACCAGCCGATGGCCAGACCGGTGATGAACCCGCTGCTGGTACCCAGCAGCACACCGAGCCCCAGCAGCCCCAGGGAGTGCAGCAGGCTGTCGAGCAGGCGCGGCCAGTCGTCGTGCAGCACCTCGATCAGCGCCTGCGGCGGCGCGAAGAATGGTACCGGCAACACGGCAGTTTTGGCGGTCAGCCCTTCCCAGACAGCAAACAGCACCGGCAGCAGCGCCAGCCACTTGCCGGCATGCAGCACACGCGCGCCGCGCGCCCGCCAGTAGCGATAGCTCAGCGCCAGCAGCAGCAAGCCGCCGCCGAGGGTGAATTGCGCCAGCGCCCAGCCTTCGCTAAACGGCCAGCGCCGCCCGGCGTCGGGCCAGGTAAGAGTAAACAGACCGCCCAGCAGCCACAGCGCGGCGGCCAGCAACCCTTCTCCCCACAGCGGCGCGCGGCCGGTGGGGCGCGCCAGAGCCTGCTCAGGCGAATACGTTGGCATAGATACTCTCCGCGAACTGATGGGGATCGGTACCCGGCTTGATCACCTGCACCCGCTGCAGGTCGACCGCATACTGCGTCAGCTCTTTCACGAACGCTTCGCCCACCGCGTGATGGCCGTGGCCCTGCCCGTGGAGGATGCCGCTCACCTCCGCTTCACTGGTATTCAGGGCATGGGCGAGGAAGGATTGCGCCACGCTTTCCGGATGCGCAGCGGCATAGCTGTGCGCCTCAAGGATCGCCTGGGTGAGCGCCGCGGCGGCCGGTTTATGGTCCCGCGCCAGGCTCCCGCTCACCCCCAGCACGCAGCAGCTGAGGTTGGCATAATCCCCGGTCATATTGCTGGCGATCAGCTGATACTTACCGGTCTCCAGCAGACGATAGCTGAACGGCTCGCTGCCGCTGATGGCGGCGATTTCGCGCTTGTCCAGCGCCACGCTGAGCAGATCCGCCGGGTAGACTTTCCACTGCACGTCGCTGATCGGGTCGATACCGTGGCGCTTAAGCAGAATGGCGAAGAAGTTTTTATCCGGTCCGGCCATGTCGGTGACGCCGATGGTTTGACCCTTCAGGCTCTCGAGGCCGCCGAACGGCGAGTCTTTAGCCGTCAGCAGGTTCAGACAGCCGCCGTGGGTCCCGGCGGTGAGCTTGACGTCAAAGCCCTGCTCCAGCGCCTTCAGCCAGCGCAGCGCCATCCCCACCCCGGCGTCGGCCTTACCGGTGGCGATCGCCTCCAGCAGCACATCGGTGGAGTTGCCGAAGTTAACAAACTCAACGTCGAGGTTGTATTTACTGAATATCTTCTGCTGCTCGGCGACGGCGACCGGCGCGAGGCATACCGCGCTTTTGTTGATCGCCAGCTTGATCTTGTAGGGCTGCGGCAGGCGCAGCGCCGGATGGGCATCGCCGCCGGCCATGTCCGCCATATCATGAGCCCACAGCGGCAGAGAGACCCCGGCCAGCGCCAGGCCGCCGCTGAGCTGTAAAAAACGACGGCGGGAAAAAGAGGTTCTGGTCATGGCGTCACCTCGGCGGCGGGCACGCTAAAACGGCGGTCAAAGGTCGGCTTCACGTCCAGCCGGGTGCGGATCAGGCCGTTGGCGAGATAAAAGTCCGCCGTTGTCTGCTGCTGGGCCACTGTTTCCTCGGCCAGCGGCTGCCACTGCGACTGGCGGTTGGCAAACTGCGCCCGGGCGATCTCCGCCGGGAAGCGGATGATCTCCCCCAACGTTTTGCCGTAGCTGTCGAGATTGGCGTAGGCCCAGCGCTCGGCGCCGGCCAGGCGCTGGAGATAATCCTGCAGCGCGGCGCGTTTTTGCGGATCGTTAAGCGCGGAATCCGTTGCCGCGAGGAAGGTATTCCCCGGCAGCAGCCCTTTGCCGCTCACCAGGATCTGCCCCTCGTTGGTCTTCACCATTTGGGTGGTGTAGGGCTCCCAGGTCGCCCAGGCGTCCACCGAGCCGTTTAGCAACGCCACTTTGGCGTCCACCGGGCCGAGGAACACCCACTGCACCTCCTTCGGTGAAATCCCCGCCTGCTCCAGCGCTTTCAGCGCCACGAAATGACCAATCGACCCTTTACCGGTGGCGATGCGTTTGCCTTTTAAATCAGCGCCGCTTTTTAACGTGCTGCCGGGGGATACCAGCACCGCGGTCCCCGCCGGGTTGCTTTTATCCACGGCAATAGCTTTGACCGGCGCACCGTTGGCCAGGGCGAAGAGCAACGGCGCATCGCCAATGATCCCCGCGTCCACGGCGCCCGCGTTGAGGGCTTCCGCCAGCGGCGCGGCGGCCGGGAACTCGGCCCACTTAATGTCGTAAGGGAGATTTTGCAGGGCGTTGGCCGCCTCCAGCTGCGAACGCATGCCGCCTTTTTGATCGGCGATACGCAGGGTAAGCCGCTCCTGCGCTGTCGCGTAGCCGCCCAGCGCCAGCAGCATCAGCGCGGCCGCCACCCGGCCTGAAAATGATAGACGCATCGTGATTATCCTTGTGATTGAAAGACGAAGTTGCCAGCTGCCAGCCAGGCGCTGTCGCTCTGTGGGGTATGTACCCGTCCGCAGAGCACATTGCGGTAGTGGCGTTCCAGCGGGTTTTGTCGGCTGAGACCATGATTGCCGGTCAGCTCGAGCGCGATATTCACCGCCTGAATGGCGTTGTCGGTGATGGTGACTTTCGCCAGATTGGCCTCGATGGCGGAAAAGCGCAGCGCGGCGGCCTGCTCCAGCAGGCTGCGGTTGACCAGCAGCAGCCCGGCGATCTGCCCGACTTTCTCCTGCACCCGTGGCAGACGAGAGAGCGGATGGCCGAGACCGGCGGGCACCCCCCCCCCCC
>NZ_GL882855.1:36571-41003 GCF_000195655.1 Klebsiella sp. MS 92-3 | reverse complement strand
GGGGGGGGGGGGGGGGGCGGGGCGGGGGGCCCCCCCGCCCCGCCAGCCACCTCACCAGCCAGTCGTGAGCGGCGTGGGCAATGCTGTCATAGATCGCCGCCAGCAGCGCCGTCTGCCGGTTGGCGAACAGGCGAAACGGTTCGGCCTGGGCGGCGGGTGGCGCATCGGTCGGCCAGACATCCACCGCGTGCTCTGCCGCCACCCGCACGTGGTTAAAAATAACTTCATGGCTGCCGGTGGCCCGCATCCCGGCGTGATCCCAGCTCTTCACCACCGTGATACCCGGGCTGTCGCCAGGCACCAGCCAGGTACCCACCAGCGGCGGGTTATCATCGCTTCTGGCCCACACCGCCAGCCAGCGCAGCCCTTCAATGCCGGTGGTATAAATTTTATGGCCGCTGATGTCCCAGCCCTCCGCGCGACGGGTCGCCACGGTGTCCGGCAGGCCGCCCCGCGCCGGGGAGCCCAGCTCCGGCTCGACGCGCAGGCTGTTGATGAGGCCACCGTGTTCGACAGCATCGTGAAAAACCTGCTGGCGCAGCGGCGCGTGCCAGGCGTCGTTTTCCGCCATCCGCAAATGGTGGAGATACTGCATGCAGACGATCAGCGCTGTCGCCGGCTCTCCCCAGGCGATGGCGGCGATGACCTGCTGCAGCTGGGCCAGACTGGCGCCCGCGCCGCCGCAGGATGGCGGCACGGCGAGACTTAACCAGCCCCCCGCACGCAGATGGTCGATATTACGCCAGGGAAACTCGCCGCTGGCGTCAAGGCTGGCCGCCTGCTCCGCAATCTGCTGGCGAAGCGCCGTCAGCTGCCGGGCCCAGTCGTCGCGCTCAGGATGGATCACGATGCGCGCTCCGCCACCGCACGCCGCGCGGCTTTTTCCCGGGCGATCGGCAGCAGCGCCCGGCCATAGTCGGCCGCGTCGTTCAGCGGATCGAAGCCGCGGATCAGGAAGTTACGCACCCCGAGGTCGTAGTAGTCGAGCAGCGCATCCGCCACCTGCTCCGGGGTGCCCACCAGCGCGGTGGAGTTATGTCCGCCGCCCACCAGCTGGGCGATGCCGGTCCACAGGCGTTTGTCCACCACTCTGCCCTGCGCCGCGGTAGCCCGCAGCCGCTGGGCGCCGATGCTGTCCGGTTTGGCTTTGAACCCGCCCCCGCGCTGCGCCGCCTGCTCGGTGGCGACGTGCAGGATATGCTCGGCTTTCTCCCAGGCTTCGGCTTCGCTGTCGGCGATAATCGGCCGGAACGAGACGCTGAAGCCGATATCACGCTGGTGTTTCGCCGCTTCGGCGCGTACGCGCTGGATGGTCTCGCCGGTTTGCGCCAGCGACTCGCCCCACAGCGCGAAGACGTCGGCATGTTTGCCGGCGACGGCGATGGCCGCTTCCGACGAGCCGCCGAAGTAGATGGGAAGATGCGATTTTTGCAGCGGGCGAATGGCGGACCAGGCCTGCTCGGCCTGATAGAAATCGTTGTGAATATCCACCGGCTGCTCGCTGGTCCACACCTGGCGCACGATGTCGAGGAAGGCGTCGGTGCGAGCGTAGCGCTGGTCGTGGTCGAGATAATCGCCATCCCGGCGCTGCTCGGCATCGTTGCCGCCGCTGATGATATGCACCGCCAAGCGGCCCCCCAGCAGGTGCTCAAGGGTAGCGAATTTGCGCGCGGCAAGGGTTGGGGAAACAAAACCGGGACGATGGGCCAGCAGGTACTGAATTTTCTGCGTCGACAGTCCCGCCAGGGCCGTCACCAGAAAGCCGTCGGGTTGATCGGACCAGTGGCCGACCAGCAGACGATCAAACCCGGCGGCTTCATGGGTTTGCGCAAAGCGAACGATATAGTCGCGGTCAAAGATCGGCCCCACCGGGGCAATCGTTTCGGAAGAGAGGCGGTGGCCAATCATGCCGAGAAACTGAATGCTCATGAACAACTCCTTGCGTCAGGGTAATGGAGTGGCCGCGACAGCGGCGCTGGTCATTACCCTATACAGAGCGTGTTAATGAGCAAAATGCATTTTTATCATATCTTAATATGCTTAATTAGCATTAAACAAAAATGCATAGTGCTTTCAGTCGGATACGGTCAGCTGCTGAACCACTTTGCTGGCAAAAAAGGTCAGCGGCGGCTGCAGGTTCGCCAGATACTGGGCGTGGATCAGCCACAGTGAGACCGCAGGCTGAAAATCGCTGAGGCTGAGGACCGCGACCTCATCCCGCCACGGGCTGCTGGCCAGCGCCGCCCTCGGCACCAGACCCAGCCCCAGCCCCTGCGCCACCAGCGCTATCTGTAACTGCGCGCCCGCGCTCTCGACGTTGAGCGTCAACCGCAATCCCTGGCTCTGCAGCTCGCGAATGAGCCCGGCGCGCAGGCCACAGCCGTCGGGGTTAAGGATCCAGCCCCGTTCGGCGCACTCCCGCAGGGATGACGCGCGCAAATTCAAACGCCGGCCGACGATCGGCACCACCTCCAGGGGACACAGCAGGCGCCCGCTGTAGCCCTCGGCGAAGCTTTGCTGGGCGGGCCCCATCGCCAGCATGCCGTCCAGCTCGCCGTTTTCCAGCCGGCGCTGCAGCTGTCCGCTCCAGCCGCAGGTGATCTGCGGCGACAGTCCGGGAAACTGCTGGCTCAGCGCCGACAGCGCCGCCGGCAGGGCAATCTCGCTGAGACTCTGCGGCACGCCGAGACGCAGCGCGCCGCGCGGCTCGCCTTGCGGATCCAACAGGCTGTAGAGTTTTTTCGTCTCACGCTTAATGCTCAGACACTGCTCGTACACCCGGTGTCCGGCGGCGGTCAGGGTCAGCGGGCGGGTCTGGCGCTCTAACAGCGTGACGTTCAGCTCCTGTTCCAGACGCTGCAGGCGCCGGGTGATGGCCGACTGGGTGATCCCCAGATATTCCGCGGCCTGATTGAGGGAGGAAAACTGCACCGTGGCCAGCAAAGCGTCGATATCGTCAATGCGCATAGGAACCTTATGTGAAATTTGCATATTAATATATGCGTAAATTGCATTTAAATAATATTAACGCCTCTGTTAGCGTTTTGACCAGTCCCTCTGACAGGAACCGCACATGACTGCACCACGACTGGAAAAATTACGCCATTTCATTCATGAGGTAGACCGCCTGCACCGCGAACACCACCAGACCGCCCCGCTGCTTGACGCCGTGGCGCAGCGGCTGGCGGCGCTGGTGCGTTACGACGACTGGCTGCCGGAAGAGTACACCCTGCCGCATCCGCACCATTACCAGCAGTATCTGCTGCATGCCGACTCCGGGGAGCGCTTCTCGATTGTCAGCTTCGTCTGGGGACCGGGGCAAGCGACGCCGATCCATGACCACCGGGTGTGGGGGGCCATTGGGATGCTGCGCGGCGCGGAGGAAAACCAGCGCTACCAGCTGGATGCCGATGGCATCCCGCGCGCGCTGGGCGCCGCCACGCTTCTGGAAGCAGGCCAGGTGGAGAAAGTCTCCGCTGACGATGGCGATATTCATCGCGTCAGCAATGCGCTGGCGGATCGCGTCTCTATCAGTATTCATGTCTACGGCGGCAATATCGGCGCGGTGAAGCGCGCCGTGTATACCCCGGAAGGGCAGCAGAAACCGTTTATCTCCGGCTACTCTAACCGCCATTTACCCAATATCTGGGATTCCTCCCGCGAACATCAAGGATAACCACTATGTCCACCTACGCTTATCGCCAGGCCGCCGGGATCCGCCAGGCGCTGCTCGACCGTCGTGAACTGGCGCTGATCGACGTCCGTGAAGAGGCCGATTTCGCCACCGCTCATCCGCTGTTTGCCGTCAATCTGCCGCTCAGCAAACTGGAGCTCGAGGTCCGCCGGCGGATACCGCGCTTCACCACCCCGCTCACCGTCTACGACAACGGCGAGGGTCTGGCGGAGATCGCCGTCGAACGGCTGCGGTCCTGGGGCTATCAGGATGTGGCCCTGCTGGCCGAGGGTCTCGCCGGCTGGCGCCGCAGCGGCGGCGAGCTGTTTCAGGACGTCAACTCCGCCAGTAAAGCCTTTGGCGAGCTGGTGGAAAGCGTGCGTCACACACCGTCGCTCAGCGCCCAGGAGGTTCAGGCGCTCATCGACAGCCGGCAGGAGGTGGTGATCGTCGACGCCCGGCGCTTCGATGAGTACCAGACCATGAGCATCCCCGGCAGCATCAGCGTGCCCGGCGGCGAGCTGGCCCTGCGGGTAGAGAGCCTGACGCCCTCCCCGCAGACGCCGGTTATCGTCAACTGCGCCGGACGCACCCGCAGCATCATCGGCACCCAGTCGCTGATCAACGCCGGCGTGCCAAACCCGGTCCATGCCCTGCGCAATGGCACTATCGGCTGGACGCTGGCCGGCCAGACGCTGGCGCACCAGCAACAGCGGCAATACGATCCCTCCGCCCCCCCCCCCCCCCCCCCCGCCCCCC
>NZ_GL882855.1:29127-36502 GCF_000195655.1 Klebsiella sp. MS 92-3 | reverse complement strand
CCCCCCCCCCCCCCCCCCCCCCCGGGGCGCCCGGGCCGCTGAGGTGGCGCATTTTGCCGAACGGGCCGGGGTGGCGGTCATCGATGAGGCCACGCTGCAACGCTGGCAGCAGCAGAGCGACCGCACCACCTTCCTGTTTGATGTCCGCAGCCCCGAAGAGTACGCGGCGGGTCACTATCCCGGCAGCCTGAGCGCGCCAGGCGGCCAGCTGGTGCAGGAGACCGACCACTTCGCCAGCGTACGAGGGGCGCGCATTGTGCTGCTGGATGACGATGGCATCCGGGCGGCGATAACCGGCTCGTGGCTGGCGCAGATGGGCTGGGAGACGGCGCGGCTGAGCGCGCTGTCGACCAGCCAGTTGAGCGAACGCGGGGTGCCAGCCGCCGAGGTGCCGCCCGGCCCGCAGGCGGAGGAGATAAGCCCGGCGCAGCTGGCGCAACAGCTGGAAGAACCCGGTACGGTGGTGCTCGATTTTACCACCAGCGCCAACTTTGTCGCTCGCCATATCCCCGGCGCGTGGTGGCTAACGCGCTCGCAGCTGCGCCAGGCCCTGGAAGCAATCCCTCCCGCCCAACGTTACGTGGTGACCTGCGGCAGCAGTCTGCTGGCCCGCTACGCGGTGCCGGAGGTGGCGGCCTTGACCGGTAAACCGGTGCAGTTGCTTACCGGCGGGACGCTGGCGTGGATCGCCGCCGGTCTGCCGCTGGCGCATGGCGACAGCGGCCTCGCCGTCGAGCGCCGTGACCGCTATCGTCGTCCGTACGAAGGAACCGATAATTCCGCCGAGGCCATGCAGGCCTATCTGGAGTGGGAGTATGGCCTGGTGGATCAGCTGGCCCGCGACGGCACCCACGGTTTTCGGGTGCTCTAGCGCGAGCCCGCCTCAGGCTTCGCGCATGATCCACGAATACTGAAAGCTCTTCGGCGCCGGAAAATGGGTCCGGCGCCGGTAGGAGCCCAGCGACTGCGGGGTGCAGTAGGTACAACTCCCCAGCCATTCAACGCTCGCCGGCGCCACCCCCGCCTCTGCGAAGATCGCTTCGGCAAAGGCGCGCAGATCAAACCACAGATTATCGCAGCCACGTGCGGCGGCTTTGAGCGGATCGCTGACCGGGCCCGAACGGGAATGGAACAGCCGCTGGCGATGGCGGGCCACCCGGTCACCGCCGGGCTGGTCCAGCAGTTGCTGATAGAATCCGGCGGAGACTTCGTAACAGCAGGGGTGAATA
Source organism: Klebsiella sp. MS 92-3 (assembly GCF_000195655.1). Lineage (NCBI taxonomy): Bacteria > Pseudomonadati > Pseudomonadota > Gammaproteobacteria > Enterobacterales > Enterobacteriaceae > Klebsiella > Klebsiella sp. MS 92-3. The sequence goes on along the minus strand of NZ_GL882855.1, from coordinate 35,273 downwards.
TGCGGCCCCACGGCGATGACCAGATCGGCCAATGCCACCCCCTGCTGGCGAAAACAGGCCAGACTGTTGTCGACAATACCGCTGACCAGCCCCTGCCAGCCGGCATGCACGCTGCAGACGTAGCGACCGTCGCGCGAGGCGATCAGCAGCGGCAGACAGTCGGCGGTCACCACCCCCACCTTTTGCCCGGCTACCGCGGTAAACACCGCGTCGGCGTGCGGGCGCGTCGGCAGCGGCTGCTGATAATGATGAACCTCATTACCATGCACCAGCTTCACCGGAGCCAGCTCGGCATAGGGAAAGGCGGCGGTTTCATGGACATCGAGAAAAGCGTGGCGGATGCCAGGGATCGCATTGAGCAAACGGGAGGTGTAAGCCATAGGGACGATAAGCGTCAGGGAATGATGTCTTACCTTAGGCCAGGGGACGCGGACAGGCAAGGCGGCGGCCCGGCATTTTTTTACCAGACCGCCGGATGCATATCAGACCATGGCCGCGCGCTGCTGGCGATGCATCAGCCAGAACACCGCCACGCCGGCCAGCACAATGCCCGGCGCCGAGGCCGCCATCACCCCGACGGTGCCGGTGCCGAGGGCCAGCATCTTGCCGGCCAGCAGCGGACCGCTCATCGCCCCAAGACGCCCCACCGCCACGGCGGTGCCCACCCCGGTGGCGCGGATGGCCGCGGGATAAAAAAGCGGCGCCAGAGCGTAAAGCACACTTTGCCCGCCGGTGGCGAACAGCCCGGCGACAAACCCCGCCAGCAGCATGCCAGTCAGCGACGACGCGCTGCCCAGCGCCAGCAGCGACGCCAGAATGCCGCTGTAGATCAGGAGCGACATCCGCAGCGGGGTGAGCTTATCCATTAGCGCCCCCAGCAGCAGCGTGCCGCAGGCGGCGCCGATCTGCAGAGAGAACATCACCCCCGCCGCCTGGCTGGCGCGGAATCCCTGGCCCACCAGCAGCATCGGCAGCCAGTTGATCAGCATATAGACCACCAGCAGGGTGAAAAAATAACCCAGCCACAGCAGCAGCGTAGCGGCGGCCTGGCCCGGGGCAAACAGGGTGCGCAGCGGCACGCTGGCCTCCGCGCGCTGAAACGCCTGCGACTCCGGCAGCCAGCGCATCAGCAACGGGATCAGCAGCAGCGGGACCACGCCGCCAATCCAGAAAATAATCTGCCAGGCCGCGGCGAGACCGGAAAAGCCCAGCGCTACCGCCAGCGCGGCGCCAATGGGTACGCCGCAGTACATCAGGCTTACCGCCCGGCCGCGGAAACGTGAGCCAGCGGCTTCCGAGGTTAAGGCAATCAGGTTCGGCAATGCCGCCCCGAGCCCGACGCCGGTGAGCAGGCGCGCCAGCAGCAGCGTCGGGAAGCTCCATGCCAGCGCGGTGGCCAGCGAGAACAGGCCAAACAGCAGCACCGACCCCAACAGAATGCGCTTACGCCCGTGGCGGTCCGCCAGCATGCCGCCCACCAGCGCGCCGGGCAGCAGGCCGAGGATCCCGGCGCTGAAGATCCAGCCCATCTGCATTTTATCCAGCGCAAAGGCCTGCGCCATGCCGACGGCGGCGATCCCCGCCGCCTGCAGATCCAGCCCTTCCATCAGGGCCACCATAAAACAGAGCCCGATGGTGACCACCAGGCGCGAGGGGGTTGCAGTCGTTATCTTGGTCATAGGGTACCTTGGCGATAGCCGAACAAACGGAGCAGGTGACTGGCGGCTGATGCTTTGTCAGCCGCACGTTCTTAGTTATTTATTGCGGTTAAGCAGATCCAGCGCGACGTCGACGATCATATCCTCCTGGCCGCCGACCATCCGCCGCTTGCCCAGCTCGACGAGAATATCCACCGCGCTGAGGCCATAGCGCTTGGCCGCCGCTTCGCTGTGGCGCAGGAAGCTGGAGTAGACTCCGGCGTAGCCCAGCGCCAGCGTTTCGCGGTCGACACGCACCGGGCGATCCTGCAGCGGCCGCACCAGCTCATCGGCCGCGTTCATCAGGGCGTAGAGATCGGTGCCATGCTGCCAGCCTAGCTTGTCGGCGGCGGCAATAAACACCTCCAGCGGCGCATTGCCCGCCCCCGCCCCCATCCCGGCCAGGCTGGCGTCAATGCGATCGCACCCCTCTTCCACCGCGACGATCGAGTTCGCCACCCCGAGGCTCAGATTATGATGGGCATGCATCCCGGTGGCGGTCTCCGGCTTCAGCACCGCCTTCAGGGCGCGGAAGCGGTCGCGAATGTCGTTCATGTTCATCGCCCCGCCGGAATCCACCACATAGATACAGGTCGCGCCATAAGATTCCATCTTCAGCGCCTGCTGCGCCAGCGCCTGCGGGGAGATCATATGGCTCATCATCAGAAAACCGACGGTGTCCATCCCCAGCTCGCGGGCAAAGGCAATATGCTGCGCGGCGACGTCCGCTTCGCTACAGTGGGTGGCGACCCGCACCACCCGCGCCCCGGCCTGATACGCTGCTTTCAGATCGTGCAGCGTGCCGATGCCCGGCAGCAGTAAGGTGGCGATTTTCGCCTGGCTCACGACATCCGCTGCCGCTTCAATCCAGGCGATGTCGCTGTGGGCGCCAAAGCCATAGTTGAAGCTGGATCCCTGCAGGCCATCGCCATGGGCCACTTCGATGGAGTCGACCCCGGCCTTATCCAGTGCGCTGGCGATCTGCTGCACCTGCGCCAGGGAATACTGGTGACGAATGGCGTGCATACCATCGCGCAGCGTCACGTCCGAGATATAAAGTTTTTTACCGTTCATGCTGTCGCTCCCGCCGCGCTGTGCATTGCCCCGGCCATTTGCTCCGCCGTCGCCAGCGCCGCCGAGGTCATAATATCGAGGTTGCCCGCGTACGCTGGCAGATAGTGCGCCGCCCCTTCCACTTCGAGGTACACCGCGGTTTTCAGGCCGGAAAAACAGCCGACGCCGGGCAGGTTGACCGGCCTGTCCTCGGGGATAACCTCAAACTGAACCTGCTGCTTCAGCCGGTAGCCCGGGACGTAAGCCTGCACTGCCGCCGCCATTTCGGCGATCGAGGCGGCAATCGCCTCCTGCGACGCCAGCTCGCTCAGGATGTAGACGGTATCGCGCATCATCAGCGGCGGCTCCGCCGGGTTCAGTACAATAATCGCTTTGCCCTTGCCCGCCCCGCCGACTTTTTCAATCGCCTGCGAGGTGGTTTCGGTGAATTCGTCAATATTGGCCCGCGTGCCCGGCCCGGCGGATTGGCTGGCGATCGAGGCCACAATCTCCGCGTAATGCACCTTCGCCACTCGCGAGACCGCGGCGATCATCGGGATGGTCGCTTGCCCGCCGCAGGTCACCATATTGACGTTGCCCTGATGGAGATTGTCCGCGAGGTTGACCACCGGTACGCAGTACGGGCCAATCGCCGCCGGCGTCAGGTCGATAACGCGGATCCCCGGCTTCGCTTCGCGCAGCGCGGCATCGTTTTTGATGTGCGCCCCGGCGCTGGTGGCGTCAAAAACAAAATCGATGTCGGCAAATTCCGCCATCTGCATCAGGCCGCCCACCCCTTCGTGAGTGGTCGCAACGCCCAGGCGCCGGGCGCGGGCCAGGCCATCCGACTGCGGGTCGATGCCGACCATCACCGCCATCTCCAGATGCTGGCCGTGGCGCAGGATTTTAATCATTAAATCGGTGCCGATATTCCCGGAGCCGATAATGGCGACTTTACGTTTACGCATCACGATCTCCTTCTCCGGCGGCAACGAAGCGTGCCGCGACTGAGCCAATACCTTCGATATGGGCGACAAAGCTGTCCCCCTCGTTAATCGTCACCATCGGGCCTAACGCCCCGGTCAGCACGATATCCCCGGCCCGCAGCGGTTCGCCGAGACTCGCCAGCTTGCGCGCCAGCCAGACTGCGGCGTTCAGCGGATGCCCCAAACACTCGCTGCCGCGGCCGCTGGAGACCAGCTCCTGGTTGCGGGTCATGTGCATGGCGCACTGCTTCAGATCCAGTCCCGCCGGACGCTGCGCCGGGCCGCCAATGACGTACAGGCCGCAGGAGGCGTTATCGGCGACGGTGTCGACAAAGCCGATTGACCAGTCGCGAATGCGGCTGCCCACCACCTCCAGCGCCGGCAATACCCATTCGATGGCGTTATACAGTTCATCAAAAGTGGTATCGGCATGCGGCAGATCCTGCTTCAGCACCAGGGCGATCTCGGCCTCCACCTTCGGCTGCAGCACGCGGCCAAACGGCACCTCGGCGTTGTCGCCGTAGCACATGTCGGCAAACAGGGTGCCGAAGTCCGGCTGATTGACGCCCAGCTGCTGCTGCACTTTGGGATGGGTCAGGCCCACTTTGCGGCCCACCACCCGCCGGCCATGGGCCACGTGGTGCTGGACGTTCAGACGCTGGATGGCATAGGCGGCGTCGGCATTGTCGACGCCGAGAATATCGCGCAGCGGGGCGATCGCCTGGCCGCTCTGTTCCGCGTCGCGGAGCTGCCGGGCCAGCGCGTCAAGAGAAAAAGTCATCATTTACTCCTTAAGCCCGTGCGAGGAAATTGAGCACCAGCTGATTAAAACTGTCGGCATGTTCCCACTGCGCCCAGTGGCCGCAGTCGCGGTAAATATGCAGTTCCGAACCGGCGATCCCGGCGAGCAGGCGCAACCCGGCGTCCATCGGCACGAAGCGGTCATTGCGTCCCCAGACGATCAGAGTTGGCGCGCTGATTTCGCCCAGCCGCGGGCCAAAGTCAGGAAACTGCTTCGGGTTGGCTTCCAGGCTCTTGACGAAGTTGTCCAGATGGTCGCGGCGTGACAGCATATTGTTGAGACGCGCCTCGAACAGCGCCTCGGTGAGGTCGCGGGTGTCGAAGACGAAGATGCTCATCATCTTTTTGAGGTTTTCAATGGTCGGCTCGCGGTACAGGGCGTTCAGCAGCTTGATGCCCTCGGTCGGCATCGGCGTGAACAGGCTCATGCCGCCGGTCCCCCCGCCCATCAGCACCAGCTTAGCCACCCGCTCCGGCCAGCTCAAGGTGAAGGCCACCGCGCTATGGCCGCCCATCGAGTTGCCCAGCAGATGGACTTTATCGATCCCCAGCTGATCGACCACGCTTTTCAGAATGCGGGCGTTGAGATCCGAACGCGAGCCGCTGTTGACGATAGCATCGCTTTTGCCCCACCCCGGACAGTCGAGGAGCAGCACGCGATAGCCCGCCTCGACCAGCGGGTCAATATTGCGGCTGAAGTTGGCCCAGCCGGTGGCCCCCGGCCCGGAGCCGTGCAGCATGACCACGGTCTCTTTCCCGTCGCCGCAGTCATTGATATGGATACGCAGCGTGCGGCCCCCCTCGTTGACATTGAGGAATCGGCTGGTGGCGGCTTCAGTTTGCGGTTGATAGCTCATGTTAGTCTCCCGGTTAATCAAATCTCGGTGGTGGCGCTCAGCGAGCCGAATCCGGCGATCCACTCGGGGATCGGCCGGTAATAGCGGCCTTCACTGCGCCAGCGGCCAAAAGCGGATAGCGCGGCAAAAGCGGCCACCCAGGTCTTAATTTCGTGCGTCGATTTGCCGGCCATCGCCGACAGCTCGTCATTGCCGATCGCGTCCAGTTCGCTCAGCCGCCCCTGCTCCAGCAGGCTCATAAAGCGGTTGTCCCAGACCGGGTTGAGGGGATGGAGCGAGTGCGGGTCTTCGGTAAACCGTCGGGCGGCGCTGATCACCCGCTGCTGGCGCAGCGCACGTTCGTCCGGCGGCAGCTGTTTGCCGCCGCCGAGCAGACGGTCACGCAGATGGGCGTCGGCCTTCGCCAGCTCCGGCACCGGCGGCTGGTGCGAGAGTCCGCCCGAGCCGAGGATCAGCACCCGCTTATTGAGGGTGTTGAGGAAGCGGCCCATCGCCTCGCCCAGCAGCCGGGTGCGTTGAAAACCCGGCAGCGGCGCGGCGACGCCGTTAATAAACACCGGCAGCACCGGTACGCGGTCCAGGCCACCCAGCAGAAACTCCAGCGGCTGGGCGAAGCCGTGGTCCACCTGCATGTTGTACGACACCGCCAGGTCGATACCGCTGTTGATCACGGCGTGGGCGCAGGCTTCCGCCAGCTCGGTCGGCACCGGCAGGGCGCCGGGGGGGGGGGCGGGGGGGGCGCGGGGGGGGGG
>NZ_GL882855.1:14864-29022 GCF_000195655.1 Klebsiella sp. MS 92-3 | reverse complement strand
GAGGTCGCCGATGGCGGTGGCGCCGACCCCGAGGCAGAACGGCGGCATCACGTCATAGAAAAAACCGTTGTAGTGATCGGGGGCGAAGAGCACTACCAGCTCGGGATCGAATTCAGCGATCCGCCGCCGGGCGTCGGCAATCACCCGGTTCACTTCATCAAGGACCGCCTGCTCCGGGTCCACGAATCCCACCAGCGGGGTGTGGGAGAGACAGTGCAAATAGGCATGCATATCAGGCCACCTTCTCTTCAGCGTGGGCGGTATCCCCGGTTGCGAGGGTCATTTTTTCCGCCAGGGCGGTCAGCTGCGCGCCGAGAGTCTGCGGGATGGCGAGAGCGGCGACAAAGCGGTCCGGTCTGACCACGGCGATGGCGGTGTTATGCTGAGCAAACCAGCTCTTCAGGCGATTTTGCCTGTCGCCCACCCGCAGCGTGCCGGGGGCGTTATCCTGCTCGCGATGGATCTGCACCTCGGGCACCACCTGGATAAAGCGCACGCCAATCGCGCGCCAGCGGGCGATCTGCCCGGCGTCGAGCCCCCACTGCGGGTTGCAGCCCCAGCCGATAATGGCGAAATTCGCGCCGATGACGTCGTCGAGCAGCACGCTCTCGCCGCTCTCCAGCGTCACCTGCGGTTGAATAAACATTTTGCCCACCGGCGAGGTTTTGCTGGCGCCGTCGGTCAGCAGCGCCCCCTCGCGGTATTGCGGCATCGGCTTAAAGCGCATTTCGAGGAAGTAGCGCTTCACCGGCGGCAGGTAGTTCAGCAGCCAGGAGAGGCCGTCGCGCGCGGCCCCCTGCCAGCGCTTCGGCGGCGCCAGCACGTAGCCGGCGGTAACCGACAGGTCAATCATCGCTTTCGCGTGGTCGCGGCGCTCCTGCTGGTAGCTGTCGAGCAGCGTCTCTCCCGCTTTGCCATTGACCACCAGCGCCAGCTTCCACGCCAGGTTGAAGGCGTCGCGCATGCCGCTGTTATATCCCTGCCCCTGCCAGACCGGCATGATGTGCGCCGCATCGCCGGCCAGCAGCACGCGGTCGATGCGAAAGCGCTCGGCAAGGCGGGCGTTATGCGTATAGACCCGCTGGCGGATCAGCTCGACGCGGTCCGGGTCCGGCAGCACTTTGCTCAGCAGACGGCGCATATTGTGCGGCTCGCTGAGCTGAGCTTCGGTTTCTCCGGGCATCACCATAAATTCAAAGCGGCGCACGCCGTGGGGCAGCGCGGCGGAAACGTAGGGTCGCACCGGGTCGCAGCACAGATAAACGTGCGGAGTGGCCAGCGGGTCGTTAGCGATATCGATGACGATCCACTGATTCGGCGCGGTCTTGCCTTCGAAGGGGACGTTCAGCGTACGACGAATAAAGCTGGCGCCGCCGTCGCAGGCCACCAGCCAGTCCGCGCGCACCGTCTCCCGTTCGCCATCCGATCCTTTAAGATTTAACGTGACACTGTCACCGGTCTGGCTAAAGGCTTCCACTTCGCGGGAGAAGAGGCAGCGGACCTGCGGGAAACGCTGCAGACCGTGATACATCACCGCATCGACCTGCGGCTGAATGAAGGCGTTGCGCCGCGACCAGCCAAACTCATCGGTCATCGGCTGGATATCGGCAAAGCAGCGGCCTTTTGGGGTGAGAAAACGCATGGCGTGCCACGGCGTGGTATGCGGCAGCACGTCATTCACCAGCCCCACCGCCTGCATCGCCCGCAGGGATTCATCGTCAATGCCGATGGCCCGCGGGTAATCGATCAGTGTGGCGAGCTTTTCCACCACCAGCACGCTGATGCCCATCTGGCCAAGGTAGTTGGCCATCATCAGACCAACCGGACCGGCGCCAACGATGGCGACCTGAGCGGTATGCTGCACGGCGGGTTGAATATCGGGTGTAGATGTTGTCATTCTCAGCGACCTCACGACTCGGAAACTGCCCGGCTGACAGGCAATTTGTTAATCATGTGTAAACGTATTTTTATAATGGGCTGAGTATAGGGCGGGGGTTTTCGGCTACAATCAAAACATCATCGAATGTGCACCAGGTGCACCACACTGTTTTTAAAGCATTTTAATGGAGGATTTATGCGTGACGATGAGTCCGCAGCGTACAAAACGGTGCGCGGATTAAGCCGGGGTTTATTGTTATTAAAATTGTTAAATAAATTCGACGGCGGCGCGACGCCGGGCCTGCTGGCGGAGTTTAGCGGCCTGCATCGCACCACCGTGCGCCGGCTGCTGGAGACGCTACAGGAGGAGGGTTTTGTCCGCCGCAGCCGCTCCGATGACAGCTTCCGGTTGACCATTAACGTCCGCCAACTGAGCGATGGATTTCGTGACGAACATTGGATTTCTGCCCTCGCCACGCCGCTGCTCGGCGAGCTGCTGCGCGAGGTGCAGTGGCCAACGGACATCACCACCCTCGACGTCGACGCCATGGTGGTGCGCGAGACTACCCACCGCTTCAGCCGACTGTCGTTTCACCGCGCGATGGTCGGACGGCGGCTGCCGCTGCTGCTCACCGCCTCCGGACTGACGTGGCTGGCCTTTGCCCCCGACGCGGAACGCGACGCCGTCGTCAGCATGCTGGCCGCCCGTCCGGAAGCTGAGTATCAGCTGGCCCGCGAACCGGAACGGCTGGCGGCGATCCTCGCCCGCACCCGCCAGAACGGCTATGGCGAAAACTTCCGCGGCTGGCGGCAGGAGGAGAAAATCGCCTCGATCGCCGTGCCGGTCTGCAGTCAGCAGCGGGTTATCGGCTGCCTGAACCTGGTCTATATCGCCAGCGCGATGACCATTGAGCAGGCGGCGCAGAAGCATCTCCCTGCGCTGCAGAGGGTGGCGAGACAGATAGAAGCCCGCATGGAGGATGAAGAAGTGTGGTACGAAATGCCCTGATCGTGATGAGGATAAATGCGATCAACCATTGCGCCCGGCTTCGTTATATAATTTAATACACAACGAATTTTCACGCCATTCGGGCCACACCATGTCAAAACACCCCTTACTGCTGGGCCTGACGCTGCTCAGCGCCAGCCTTTTCACCGGCCAGACCTTCGCCGACCGCACCGTCACCGACCAGCTGGGTCGCCAGGTCACCCTCCCCGACCACGTCACCCGCGTTGTGGTTCTGCAGCATCAGACGCTCAACCTGCTGGTACAACTGCATGCCGCCGAGGATATCGTCGGCGTCTTAAGCAGCTGGCAGAAACAGCTCGGGCCGCAGTTCGCCCGCTTTATGCCGAAGATCGCGCAGCTGGCGACGCCGGGCGATCTTACCCAGGTCAATATTGAAAGCCTGCTGGCGCTGTGTCCGCAGGTGGTTTTCGTCGCCAACTATGCGCCGCCGGCGATGATCGCGCAGATCCAACAGGCCGGGATCCCGGTAGTGGCCATCTCGCTGCGTCACGATGCCGCCGGGGAAAAAAATAAAATGAACCCCACCATGGCTGACGAAGAGCAAGCCTATAACGCCGGGCTGATGGAGGGGATCCGCCTTATCGGCGAGGTGGTCGAGCGCCAGCCCGAGGCCGAGGCGCTGATTCACTACACCTTCGAGGCGCGCAAGCAAGCCAATGCGCCGGTGGCCGATATTCCCCAGAACCAGCGGGTGCGGGTGTACATGGCCAACCCCGATCTGAATACCTATGGCGCTGGCAAATATACCGGGCTGATGATGGCGCACGCCGGGGCGCTGAACGTGGCGGCCGCCAGCGTAAAAGGCGCCCGCCAGGTGTCGCTGGAGCAGGTGCTGGAGTGGAACCCCCAGGTGATCTTCGTCCAGGACCGTTATCCGCAGGTGGTCAAACAGATAGAGAACGACCCGCAGTGGCAGACGATCGATGCGGTGAAACATCACCGCGTGTGGCTGATGCCGGAGTATGCCAAAGCCTGGGGTTACCCGATGCCGGAGGCCCTGGCGCTGGGTGAGCTGTGGATGGCGAAAAAACTCTATCCTGCGCGCTACCAGAGCATCGATGTGGACAGTAAAGCCAGGGATTATTATCAGCGTTTTTACCGCGTGGCGTGGACGCCAGATGCCCGCTAACTCTCAGCCCTGGCTGGTGCAGGGAAGCCTGGCGCTGGCGACGCTGGCGATCGCGGTCGCCTCGCTCTGTTTCGGCCAGTACCCGTTAAGCCTGAGCGCCGTTGGCCACACCCTGGTCCATCTGCCGCCAGGAGAAGGGGTGATCGGGCAGATCGTCTGGTCGGTTCGCCTGCCGCGCGTGGTGATGGCCCTGCTGGCCGGGGGCGCGCTGGGGCTGTGCGGCGCCACCTTGCAGGGCGTGTTCCAGAACCCGCTGGTGGACCCGCACATCATCGGGGTGACCGCCGGCTCCGCCTTCGGCGGCACGCTGGCGATCCTGTTGGGCGTCGGCAGTCTGCTGATGATGGCCTCGACCTTTTTCTTCGGCCTCGTCGCGCTGGGGCTGATTTACGCCCTCGCCGCCCTGCAGGGGCGGGACAGCACGCTGGGGCTGATTCTGTCCGGGATCATTCTTAGCGGCTTCTTCGCCGCGCTGGTCAGCCTGATGCAGTACCTCGCCGACAGCGAAGAGACGTTACCGAACATCGTTTTCTGGCTGCTCGGCAGCTTCGCGACCGCCAGCTGGCATAAGGTACTGCTTATGTCCCTGCCCCTGGCGCTTGCCGCCGGGGTGCTGTGGAAGCTGCGCTGGCGTATCAACCTGCTGGCCCTGGAGGAACGGGATGCCCGCAGTCTTGGCGTTCCGGTGGCCGCGCTGCGTCGCGGCGTGCTGGTTTGCTGCGCGGTGCTGGTGGCAGCCCAGGTGGCGGTCAGCGGCAGCATCGCCTGGATGGGTCTGGTGGTCCCGCACCTCGCCCGTCTGCTGGTAGGGGCTGACCATCGTCGCCTGCTGCCCACCGCCTTCTGGCTCGGCGCCGCGCTGATGCTGGTGGTGGACGATCTGGCGCGTACGCTGACCCAGGCGGAGATCCCGATCGGGATCATCACCGCCCTGCTCGGGGCGCCGCTGTTTACCGTGTTGCTGGTGCAATCCCGACGCCGGAGTACGACCCGATGAACAGCTCATTATCGCTGCAAGCGCTACGCTACGGCCACCGTCAGCCGCTCTTCGCCCCGCTCACGCTGGCCTGCCGGCCCGGTGAGATCTGGGCGGTGCTGGGCGCCAATGGCCGGGGAAAAAGTACCCTGCTGGATACCCTGACCGGCGTGTTGCCGCCGCTGGGCGGCGAGATGCAGTGCGAGGGCGGCGTGGCCCTGGTTCCGCAGTCGTTTCGTCCCGCTTTTCGCTGGCGCGTGAGCGATGTGGTGCTGATGGGCCGGGCCCGTCACGTGGATCTCTTTGCCCAGCCGGACGAGGAGGATGCCCGGCGGGTTGAGCAGGCGCTGGCGCAGCTGGGGATTGCCGCCCTGGCCGAAGATGACTTCGGTGCCCTCTCCGGCGGCCAGCAGCAGCTGGTGTTGATTGCCCGCGCGCTGGTCAGCGCCAGCCAGAATATCCTGCTGGATGAGCCCTGCTCGGCGCTGGACCTTGGTAACCAGCAGGTGGTATTGCAGCTGATCGGCGACCTCGCCCACCGCCAGGCGCGCACCGTCCTGTTCACCACCCATGATCCCAACCACGCCCTACAGGTGGCCAGCCATACGCTGCTTCTGCTGCCGGAGGGCCGGTGGCTGGCGGGTGAGACCGCCGACGTACTGAGCGAAACGCATCTCCGGCAAGCGTACGGCCTGCCGGTACGCCTGATCCGCCATGCCGCCTCCGCGTTCCCTCTGCTGGCGCCGGGGTTTACGCTGCGTCGCTGAACGGCATAAAACCCGCCTGCCGGAGATACCCCTGGCCAACGTCGCCGAGGATAAAGCGATACAGGGCCAGCGAGGCGGGATCGGCCCTGAGACGCGCCAGCTGGTAATCGCAGCGAATATTCCACGGCGCCGGGATGGTCAGGGTACGCAGAACGTCGCAGGTGGCCAGCGCGGGGCCATAGTGAGCATAGCCGATAAACAGATCCGCCAGATTCTGGCGAATAAGCCACGCGCCGGCTATCTCTCCCGGCGGCACGCTCAGTGAGTCTCTGCCGCCGACCAGCTGCTGCGCCCGCCCGGCCATCGCGTTGCCCAACCCTGGATAGCGTGCCTCAATTCGGGCGAACAGCTGCCAGGTATAATCTCCCGACGGATCGCAGCCTGGCGTGGAGGTCGCCAACCGCAGGCGGGGCGTGCTGAGCAGCGCCAGCCAGTCCAGGCCATCGTTGTCCGGCGACCGCCTGGCGGTCAGCATCAGCTGGTTGCTGGCAAATCCCTGGCATTCCTGCGCCAGACCCGCCTGCAGCAGCGCCTGCGGGTGCGCCGCGTTGGCGGAAGCAAAAACCGCGCACGGTGCCCCGGCTTCGATCCGCTCGCGCAGCAGGCCGGCAGGGCCAAACTGCGCATCGACCGCCAGGCCAGTGTGCTGCCGAAAGTGCGCCACCAGCGGCAGGAAAGCGCTTCTCAGGCTTCCCGCCGCCAGCAGCGTGAGAGTGGTGTTTGTCATAAGAGGTCGCTATAAACCGGATAATATAGCGCTATATTACCCGGTTTGCCGTCGCGTCAGTAGCGAATTTCTGCCAGGGTCCGCAGCTGCTCGGGGGTGGCTACCGGTAGGTCAAAAAAGCGCAGATAGGCAGGGATCATTTCAAACAGCATGTCGGTCCCGCGCTGGATGTGGCACTGTCGTGCCTGAGCGGCCCTCAGCAGCGGGGGGGACTCCTGAGTCATGACGACTTCCCCCACCCAGGCGCCTGGCGCCAGACGGTCAACGTCCAGCGGCAGCGGATCGCTGGCCTTCATCCCCAGCGGGGTGGCATTGACCACCAGCTCGTGTCCGGCAGGATCGGGCTGCATCAGGGTGATATCGAGCTGCGGATAGTGCTGATGCAGCCGCCCGGCGAGGGCGTGCGCCACCTCGGGCCGGGTATCGTACAGGGTCAGGGCGCTGACCCCCGCCGCCGCGAGGGAGGCGGCGATAGCCGATCCCACCCCGCCGCTGCCAACCACCAGCGCCCGCGTCCCCTGCGGGTTAAACCCTTTACGACGCAGGCCCAGCACAAATCCCTCGCCATCGAACATGTCTCCGCTCAGGCTACCGTCAGCCTCGCGGCGGATGGCATTGCAGGCGCCAGCGATGGCCGCCGTCGGGCTCAGGCGCTGCACCAGATCGCAGGTGGCGATTTTATGCGGCATCGTCACCAGCGCGCCGATGATATTGGTCATCGTAAACAGCGGCGGAATAAACGCGGCGTAGTCCTCCGGCCTGACCCCCATCGGCACCACCTTCACGTCCACCTGCTGGTCAACGAACCACGGGTTGTAGATCATCGGCGCCTTAAAACTGGCGGTCGGATAGCCAAGGTGCGCTATCAGCCGCGTATTCCCACTAATCACCATGCCTTGCTCCTTTGCTTACTGCGATAACTCGATACGTTTGACGTCGCCGAGGATAAACAGATAGGCCACCACGCCCAACAGCGAGGCGCCGCCGATGTAGATCAAGGCGTAGAAGAAATTGCCGAACCCGGCAACGATAAAGCCGATCACCAGCGGGGTGAGGATCCCCGCGAGGTTGGCGCAGAAGTTAAACAGGCCGCCGGTCAGACCGCCCAGCCCCTTCGGGGCGATATCGGAGATCAGCGTCCAGCCGAGGCCCACCATCCCCTGGCCAAAAAAGGCAAACGACATCACCAGGATCACCGCCAGGTCGCTCTGCAGCCAGTTGGCGGTGATGATGCAGCTGGCCATCAGCAGGCCGGCAACGATCGGCAGCTTACGACCGAGGTTGGCTGACCCGGTGGCTTTCAGCAGCTTGTCGGAGAGCCAGCCGCCAAACATCACCCCGCCGGCGGCGGCGACAAACGGCAGGATGGAGAAGAAGCCAACCTTCAGCCAGGGCATATGCCGCTCGGTGGCCAGCCAGGTGGGGAACCAGGTGAGAAAGAACACCAGCACGGTATTGCCGGCAAACTGGCCGATGCTGGCGCCGATGATCTGCCGTTTGCTCAGCAGCTGGCGGACCAGCGGCCAGCTGAACGCCACCTGCTGGTCGGTCGGGGCGCTGAGGCCGCCGCCGTTTTCGATATGCTCGCGCTCCTGCGGGCTAAGACGCGGATCTTCATGCGGTTCGCGGTAGCAGCGCCACCACACCAGGGCAAACAGAATGCCGACGGCGCCAACGCTGACGAACAGCACCCGCCAGCCGAAACCGTCCATGATCCAGAACAGCAGCGGCGCAAAGCAGGCCAGCCCGAGATACTCCCCCACGGTGTACACCGCCGTGGCCTTCGCCCGCTCCTGCTGTGGGAACCAGGCGCTGACCACCCGGCTGTTGACCGGAAAGCACGGCGCTTCGCTAATGCCGAGCCCGAAGCGGCACAGCAGCAGCGTCTTCAGCCCCACCGCCATGCCGTGGAACAGGGTAAACAGCGACCACAGGGTCAGTGACAAAAAGTAGGTCACTTTGTTGCCAAAGCGGTCGAGAAACAATCCGCCGGGGATCTGCGCCAGAGCATAGGTCCAGGCGAAGGCGGAGAAGAGGATTCCCATGATCGCCGGGTCGATCCCCAGCTCAGCGGTGAGCTTTGGGGCGGCGATCCCCAGTACGGTGCGATCGAGATAGTTGATCATGGTGCCAATGGCCAACAGCGCAAGAATGCCGATACGCCGCCGGGAGCGGCGCACGGTAACGGCTGGCTGGGCGGCAGCCGTCGGGTTAGGGCTATATGAGCTCATAGTCGGTTCCTGTCTCGGGTACAGAGGGTGTTGTTATTGTGTTTAACGCATAATGAACCATTTGATTCAGGCTAACAATACTGCATCGCCGCCATACGGACGGCCGCATTCGCTGCGCCATAGAGCGCATAGCCAGCCCGGCGCTCGGTTAACTCAAAGAAAAAGCGGCCAGCGGTAAAGGGCCGGGTGTAAAGATGCAGGAAATCTCCCCCCTGCGGATCGCGGTCATAGAGGAGCTGCTGGCGCTGAAGCTGCCCGACGTCCAGCTCGCCGCCAAAGCGCGCCAGCAAATCGTCATAATAATTGGCCGGGATCGGCAGCGTATGGCGGGCAACCTCGGCAAGCTGGTCGCAGGCGGCCGGCAGATCGCGGCAGGCAAAGGCGGCATGCTGCAGCCCCGCCCCCTGGTAGCAGGCAACGGAACGGGCGATCTGCGTCGCCCGGCTCTGCGAAATATTCAGCGCCAGACGGATATCGCCCTGCGGGCTGCGCACCGCCAGGCTGCGCACCAGTCCATACGGGTCCGGCAGCGTCTGCTCATGCTCAAGGGAAAAACCAAACACCGTACGGAAGAACATCACCCAGTTATCGCGGCTGTCGGCCTCCATTCCCAGCGCCAGATGATCGATACCGAGATAATCCTCGCGCACCGTCACGCCATCACGCAGATGAAAATCGCGCTCGTAGATAGCCTCCCCGGCGTCGATGAGATAGATAAGGCTGCCGTCGGGGGCGCAGATCGCCGGGATCGGCGTTTCGTTCGGCCCGGCGTCGCCCTGCCAGGTGGCATACCCCAGCGCGCGGGCGCGGGCGACAAGCGACGCGCTCTGCTCGACCCGCAGCGCCATCGCGCAGAGCGATACCCCGTGGCGTTGATAAAAATGGTCGGCCCAGCTGTGCGGCTGATGGTTGATGACGATCCGCGCCCCGCCGTTGCGCCACAGCGTCACCTGTCTGGAGCGGTGGCTTCCCTCGTGCTGAAAACCCAGCGCCTGCAGATGTTGCCCCAGGCGCTGCGCCTCGGCGGCGCTGGCGGCAAACTCGATAAACTCCAGCCCGTGATAGACCGGCAGCGGCGGCGGTGAAAACAGATCGGCATCGCACGTCGGGAGCCGACGGCGGGTTTGCTCCTCCAGCCACAGCAGCGAACGATAACCATCTTTGGCCGTCGCGCCGTTCGGCGAGGCGCGAAAACCGTCATTAAAGATCTCCAGCGACCAGGGGCCGCGGTAGCCACAGCGGGTGATCTGCTCGGCAAACGCCTCCAGCGGCAGCTCCCCCTGTCCGGGAAAGCAGCGGAAGTGGCGGCTCCACTCCAGCAAATCCATTTTCATATACGGCGCATCGGCGAGCTGTACAAAGGTGATTTTCTCCACCGGCACCGACGGTAGCGCGTCCAGCGTGTCGCCGCGGGCCAGAATATGGAAGCTGTCGAGCACCAGGCCCAACGCCGGGCTGTCCACCCGCCGCACCCGCTCCCAGGCCTGCTGCCAGCGGTTCACATGGGTTCCCCAGGCCAGGGCCTCATAGCCGATAGCGATCCCCTCCTCTTCCGCCAGCGTGGCCAGCGCCCGCAGGTCCGCGACCTGCAATTCGCTATCCGCCGAGCAGTCCGGCTGCACATTGCTGCACAGCAGCAGCGTCTCGCAGCCCAGCTCGTGCATCAGAGCAAATTTGCGCCGAGCGCGGGCCATATTCGCCGCAAACTGCGCCCGACTGGCGCCTTCAAAATCGCGAAAGGGTTGAAAAAGCGTGATTTTTAACCCTAAATCGGCGGCAAGCTGGCGGATTTCCGCCGGCGTCCCCGTATAATAGAGCAGATCGTTCTCGAAAATTTCCACCCCCTGATACCCCGCCGCCGCAATAGCGTGCAGCTTCTCAGGCAGGGTGCCGGAAATCGAAACGGTGGCGATAGAGCGCAGCATAAGGTCCTCGGGTCAACAGCTGACGTAAGCCTTGAATATGTATCATTTGGTTCATTTGCGCCATACCAGGTTGCTAAATTGTGATCATTATGTGTATTTTTTGTCACCCAAGAAAAAGGAGTTGCCATGACCGTCGTTGCCCATGATGAAGCACAATCCCTGAAGGCGCGGATCTTCAGCGCCGCTATCGCTGTCTTTGCTGAACACGGGCTGTCAGGCGCCCGCATGGAGCAGATCGCCACCGAGGCGCAGACCACCAAACGCATGGTGGTTTACTACTTCAAAAGCAAAGAACAGCTCTATCAGGAGGTGCTGCAGCATGTGTATGCGCGGATCCGCGAAACCGAGCAGCAGCTGGGGCTGGAGAATGTGCCGCCGGTGGAGGCGCTGGTGCGGCTGGTGCGCTGGAGCGTGCGCTATCACGCCACCCATGCGGACTATATGCGCGTCATTTGCATGGAGAATATGCAGCGCGGCAAGTGGTTAAAAAGCTCGGGTGAACTGAAGCCGCTGAATCGTACCGCCCTGTCGATACTGGAAGACATTTTACTGCGCGGCCAGCAGCAGGGCGTCTTTCAGGCGGGGCTCGACGCGCGCGATGTCCACCGGTTAATCAGCAGCTTCAGCTTTTATCAGGTGTCGAACTTCTACACCTTCAGCAGCCTGTATCTTGACGATCCGCTACCCGCCATCGACGATGAAGCGATGGTGGCTCACCATTGTGACATTGCCGTCAGGGCGGTGATCCGCTTCGTGATTTCCTGACCCGCCGGCGTAAGGGATCAGTGCCCGGAAAGCGCATGAATGACTTTCTCCATAGCCTCCACGGTGAGCGGCGAACGCTGGATTTTGCGGTTCGCCAGCGAGGTGCGCAGCACACCGGCAATGACAATGTGTTTCGGCTCCTGACCCAGGTCACGCATTTCCAGCACGACTTTACCCACCACGCGGCACATTTCCTGGTACAGGTCGTCGTCTTTCGCTTTATTTCCCATAGAATTTGGCTCGTATTTTATCATTATCAATCAAATCATTATTGATAGATTTCCCGCACAACGCAAACCATCGCCACTTTAAAGGTTCAATGACGCATTTTACCGGCTCATGATAGCGAAATAATCCATTTCTTTTACCCTTTTTCATAGCCGGTGACGAAAAAGTGTGTTGCGTAGATTTTTGCATAACGTGCCGGTTTTGTTACGCGTTTTGTCCATAATTTGAAACGAGGTTTTTATTTTCCTTTTTGATTTCGGCAGCGTATAATGCGCTTCGATTCTTTCTTGAATGGTTTCAGCGCATTGGACTGCATGATAAAACGCATAACACCTTGCCACATTTCATGGGCTGAACCGCCAGCACACATTCTTCTGCACGCTTCAGGGTTGTCACCTATCCTTAGGGCGTGGCTTAGCAACTTTCGTAATACAGGTTTGGCTCCCCGGCAGTGCGCCCGCGGAGCGAGAATTCCATATCCTTCACAACTTAAAGACTAAAACTGTCATGAAAAAGACCAAAATTGTTTGCACCATCGGTCCGAAAACCGAATCTGAAGAGATGCTGACCAAAATGCTGGAAGCCGGCATGAATGTGATGCGTCTGAACTTCTCCCACGGTGACTATGCGGAACACGGTCAGCGCATCCAGAACCTGCGCAATGTGATGAGCAAAACCGGTAAGAAAGCCGCTATTCTGCTGGACACCAAAGGGCCGGAAATTCGTACCATCAAGCTGGAAGGCGGCAACGACGTCTCCCTGAAAGCAGGCCAGACCTTCACCTTCACTACCGATAAATCCGTCATCGGCAACAACGAAATCGTTGCGGTAACCTATGAAGGCTTCACCTCCGACCTCGCCGTCGGCAACACCGTCCTGGTGGACGATGGCCTGATCGGCATGGAAGTCACGGCTATCGAAGGCAACAAAGTTATCTGTAAAGTGCTGAACAATGGCGATCTTGGCGAGAACAAAGGCGTTAACCTGCCGGGCGTCTCCATCGCCCTGCCGGCGCTGGCTGAGAAAGACAAACAGGACCTGATCTTCGGTTGCGAACAGGGCGTGGACTTCGTCGCGGCCTCCTTCATCCGTAAACGTTCCGACGTCGTCGAGATCCGTGAGCACCTGAAAGCCCACGGCGGTGAAAACATCCAGATCATCTCCAAAATCGAAAACCAGGAAGGCCTGAACAACTTCGACGAAATCCTCGAAGCGTCTGACGGCATCATGGTTGCGCGTGGCGACATGGGCGTGGAGATCCCGGTTGAAGAAGTTATCTTCGCCCAGAAAATGATCATCGAAAAATGTATCCGCGCGCGTAAAGTGGTTATCACCGCCACCCAGATGCTGGACTCCATGATCAAGAACCCGCGTCCGACCCGCGCTGAAGCCGGCGACGTGGCTAACGCCATCCTCGACGGCACCGATGCGGTGATGCTGTCCGGCGAATCCGCGAAAGGTAAATACCCGCTGGAAGCGGTCACCATCATGGCGACCATTTGCGAACGTACCGACCGCGTGATGACCAGCCGTCTGGACTTCAACAACGACAACCGTAAACTGCGCATCACCGAAGCGGTGTGCCGCGGCGCGGTAGAAACCGCTGAGAAACTGGAAGCGCCGCTGATCGTGGTCGCCACCCAGGGCGGTAAATCCGCACGCGCTGTGCGCAAATACTTCCCGGATGCCACCATCCTGGCGCTGACCACCAACGAAACCACCGCTCGTCAGCTGGTGCTGAGCAAAGGCGTGGTACCGCAGCTGGTGGAAGAGATTGCCTCTACCGATGATTTCTATCATCTGGGCAAAGACCTGGCGCTGAAGAGCGGCCTCGCGCGTAAAGGCGACGTAGTGGTGATGGTTTCCGGCGCATTAGTGCCGAGCGGCACGACTAATACCGCTTCCGTACACGTGCTGTAATAATTTACAGGTTAATTGGTTTTTTTTAATAAAGCGCCTCGCGGGGCGCTTTTTTTTATTCATTGATTAGCTCTTCCTATTAAAAATGCAAATCGGAATTTACTATTTAATAAGGGATTATCTAAGATGAATCCGATGGAAGCGCGCTGTTTTCACTCGCCTTTTTCAGCGATTCTGAGCAATTCGATGCTTCTTTGAGCGAACGATCAAAAATAAGTGCGTTCAGGTAAAAAAAATATTCTCATCCCAAAAAACTTTGTGTAATACTTGTAACGCTACATGGAGATTAACTCAATCTAGAGGGTATTAATAATGAATCGTACTAAACTGGTACTGGGCGCGGTAATCCTGGGTTCTACTCTGCTGGCTGGTTGCTCCAGCAATGCTAAAATCGATCAGCTGTCTTCTGACGTTCAGACTCTGAACGCTAAAGTTGACCAGCTGAGCAACGACGTGAACGCAATGCGTTCCGACGTTCAGGCTGCTAAAGACGACGCAGCTCGCGCTAACCAGCGTCTGGACAACCAGGCTCACTCTTACCGTAAGTAAGAGTTCTGGTAATAAAAATGGCGCACTCTGTGC
>NZ_GL882855.1:0-14741 GCF_000195655.1 Klebsiella sp. MS 92-3 | reverse complement strand
GCACTCTGTGCGCCATTTTTTTTGCCCTCAGCATGAGGGCTATTGGGTAAGCAGACCGTTGTCAGACGAACTATTCTGCGCCGACAGCGACGTCGCCGTGCTACCTGCCCCCGCCGACACCACCACCGGATACCCCGCCCTTCTCGACATCGCTTTTTTCAACTGCAGGTCATCCACTGCTTTATCCTCTGCGAAGGCGTGAAACGCCGCTGGCAGCGTGTAAGCGATGGTCCGGGTGTTTTCCCCTTCGGTCTGCGAAAGCGGCCTGTGGACTTCGACATAGCGTTTACCATCCGGCTCGACGGCAAACTTCACCGGCTGATTGATAATCCGTACCGGCGTCCCGGTTTTCACCTGGCTGAACAGCGCTTTGATGTCATCAGCGTTCATCCGCATACAGCCCGAGCTGACGCGCAGACCAACGCTGTCTGGGGCGTTAGTTCCGTGGATGAGATATTCACCGTTACCGTAGGCCAGACGCAGCGCATAGCGGCCCAGGGGATTGTTCGGTCCGGCCGGGACCACCGCTGGCAGCGTCACCCCTTTCTCCAGCGAGCGCGCGCGGATGCCGGCGGTAGGCGTCCAGGTAGGGTTAGGGATCTTCTGCCCCACGCGGGTGGTCATCTCCGGCGTTTCCAGACCTAACTGGCCAATGCCCAGCGGATAGACCTGCACCTGATTCTCTCCCGGCGGGAAGTAATACAGCCGCAGTTCGGCGAGGTTGACGACAATGCCCTCCCTCGGCACGTCGGGCAGCAGCATCTGAGAAGGGATAAGGACCTGAGTGCCGGGCTTCGGCTGCACCGGCGCAATCGTATCGTTGGCTTCGAGGATCAGCATCGCCGCGGTATCGAAATGGCGCGCAATCGCCTGCAGGTTGCGATCTCCCTCCTGGACCGTCCAGTACTGATTCTGACCAATCAGCCGACTGTTGGCGGGAGGAAGCGGGTAATCAACGGCCCAGGCGGCCGTGGAGGCGCCAAGGGCGCTGAGAAGGGCTAAGGTGATCATCGTTTTGCGTTTCATACTGAGATTCCTTCTTTCGCTGATAAAACGCCAGGAGACTGAACGGCGGCAGGGTCAGCGCCCTGCCGGACGTAACAGAATGAAATCTACCTGTTTATTCTAGCTAATATTTGCCGCTTTCGCGCGTATCGCGCGGATCATGGCTTCGAGGCCTTGCGAGCGGGAGGGGGTGAGATGCTGGGTGAGCGCCATTTTTTCAAACCACGGACGCACGTCGAACTCGGTGATGTCCTGAGCGGTCATCCGGTCATAGAGGATAAACACCACCGCTATCAGACCCTTGACGATCGCCGCATCGCTATCGCCGCGCAGGGTGATCACGCCTGTGGGATCCTGGTCCATCACGATCCAGACCTGGCTTTGACAGCCCTGAATAATGTTCTGCACGCTATGTTCTTCCGGGCTTAGCGGCGCCAGACGCTGGCCAAGCTCGATGATATAGAGATACTTCTCTTCCCAGTTGGCGCAACGGCTAAAGTTACGCAACAGTTTGTCTTTGTCCGGTAGTGCCGCCATTGTCCCGTCCTTTACCCTAACAGTTTGCGGATCCGCTGGAGGCCGGCCACCAGGCGGTCCACCTCTTCCGTGGTATTGTACATCGCCAGCGATGCCCGACACATAGCCGGTACCTGATACCGGGCCATCAACGGCATCGCGCAGTGGTGTCCGGTGCGCACGGCGATCCCGTAGTTATCGAGGAAGCTGCCGACGTCATAGGCGTGATGCTGACCGAGGTTGAAAGCAATTACCCCTTTACGCTGCGCCGGGCCGTAAAGGATCAGATCCGGTACCGCGCGCAGGGCATCGAGCGCGTAGCGCATCAGCGTCTGCTCATACTCGGCAATCTGCGTCAGTCCCAGCTGGCTGACGTAGGTCAGCGCCGCGCCGAGGCCGATGATCCCCCCGGTATTCGGCGTGCCGGCCTCAAAGCGCCACGGCGCCTGATTCCAGGTGGTGCCCTCCGTCAGGCTGACGGTGGCGATCATCGACCCGCCCCCTTCCCAAGGCGCCATCGTCTGCAGCAGCTCGGACCGGGCGTAGAGCACGCCGATCCCGGTCGGCCCATACAGCTTGTGGGCGGAGAAAACATAAAAATCGCAGCCCAGCGCCTGGACGTCCACCGGGTGGTGCATCACCGCCTGGGCGCCATCCACCAGCACTTTCGCGCCATGCTGATGCGCAAGAGCAATCAGCGCCGCCAGCGGGTTTTCCGTCCCCAGCACGTTGGAGACCTCGGTTATCGCCAGCAGGCGGGTGCGCGGGTCAAACAGTCCCGGGACAACATCCAGTTGCAGCGTACCGTCCGGGTTCAGGGGGATCACCCGCAGCTCAGCCCCGACGCGGGCGCACAGCATCTGCCACGGCACAATATTGGCGTGGTGCTCCATTTCGCTGATGATGATGTTATCCCCGGCGCCGACGTTGGCGTTTCCCCAGCTGTTGGCCACCAGGTTGATACCCTCGGTGGTGCCGCGGACGAACACCACTTCCTCCGCCGACCCGGCGTTAAGGAAGGTGGCCGCCTGCTGACGCACGGCTTCCATCCGCGCGGTGGCTTCCGCGCTGAGGGTATGGATGCCGCGGTGCACCGCCGCGTAGCCGTGGCGATAGAATTCCGCTTCGGCGCCGATCACTGCCTCCGGCTTCTGGGCGCTGGCGGCGCTGTCGAGATAGACCAGCGGCTGACCGTTGACCTCCCGGTTCAGTACCGGAAAATCGGCGCGAACCTGTTCTACTGAAAATGTCATACAGTGCCTCCCGGCAAACGCTGTCCAATACGCGCCAGCACCTGCTCTCTGAGCGCGTCGCTGCGGATAGCCTCGGTGAGCTCGGCGGCGAAGGCGTAGAGGATCATCTGCTGCGCCGCCTGCTGTTCGATACCTCGCGAGCGCAGATAGAACAGCTGCTCTTCGTCAATGCGCCCCACCGTCGCCCCGTGGCTGCATTTCACGTCATCGGCGTAAATTTCCAGCTGCGGTTTGGTGTCGACCTCCGCCAGCCGCCCGAGCAGCAGATTATTGTTGGTCATCTGACCGTCGGTTTTCAGCGCGAGCGGCGCGACGTTGATCAGCCCGTTAAACACCGCCCGCCCCTTATCGCTGACGATGGTTTTGTGCAGCTGGCGGCTGGTGCAGTAGCCGACCTGATGGTCGAGCCAGGTGCGGCTATCGCAGACCTCATTTTTCACCGGCATCGCCAGCGAATTGAGGCGCAGGTTGCTGTTTTCGCCGCCCAGGCGGGTGCTGGTCTGGTGACGCAGCACCTGGCCGCCAAGCAGGAAACTGCTGCTGAAAGCCGAGGCGTCGCGGCCCAGCAGCAGGTCGTTATGGGCGAAGTGATAGCTGCGGGCATTCTCAAATGCCAGCTTGATATGCTGGAGGTGCGCGTTATCGGCCACCGTCATGGTCAATCGCCCGCCGGTGAAATGCGGCTGCTCATTGAGGCTCAGGTAATGCTCGACAATCGTCGCCTCCGCCCCGCTCTCCAGCGCCAGGTGATGGCGATAGTGGGCGGTATTCAGCGCATCGCCGGCCAGGCCACTAGTGATATGCATCAGCAGCAGCGGTTTATCCAGGCGGCGGTTGCGCGGCACGCGAATGCGGGTCACCGTCTGGGCCAGGCTTTCGGTCAGATGGAGAAACACCTCCGGCTGCAGGGCATCCGGCAGATGCTGGCGCTGATTATCGACACTGACCTCCACGCCGCTGGCGGCAAGATCGTCGCTCAGCTGAGGATGATAGCGGCCATCGATAAACACCAGCCGCCAGGCGTCCAGCGGCAGCGCCAGCGCATCACGCTGTTCAGCACTGAGAGAGGCCCCCTCATCGGCGACAAAGCGACCGTTAAGTAGGGCATCCAGCGGAGTGTATTTCCAGTCCTCGTGCTTGCGCGTCGGCAGCCCAAGGCGCAGCAGCTGCTGCAGATGCTGACTGGCCTCCGGGGTACGCGGGCCGCCCTGCGCTTCAAACAGATGGTGCCACTGCTGCAGCGCGTTACTGCTGTTCGGTAAGCCAGCCATAGCCCTGCTCCTCCAGCTGTTTGACCAGAGAGAAATCGCCCGACTTCACAATCCGCCCCTGATACAACACATGGACATAGTCCGGCTTGATATAGTCAAGGATGCGCTGATAGTGGGTGACAATGATAAAGGCGCGTTTGCCGTCGCGCAGGGCATTCACTCCCTGGGAGACGATTTTCAGGGCATCGATATCCAACCCCGAATCCGATTCATCGAGAATGCACAGCTCCGGCTCAAGCACCGCCATTTGCAGAATATCGTTGCGCTTTTTCTCACCGCCGGAGAAGCCAACGTTCACCGAGCGGGTCAGGAGATCTTCCGGCATCTGCAGCAGCTTGATCTTTTCTTCCATTAAGTCCTGGAAATCGAAACGATCCAGCGCCTCCTGGCCACGATAGTTGCGCACGGCATTCAGCGCAGTCTGCAGGAAAAACTGGTTGCTGACGCCGGGGATCTCTACCGGATACTGGAAGGCCATAAAGATACCTTCCCCGGCGCGATCTTCCGCAGCGAGTTCGAGCAGGTTTTTGCCCTTAAATTCAACGCGACCGCCAGTCACCTCATAATCTTCACGCCCGGCCAGGGTGGCCGAAAGCGTACTTTTGCCTGAGCCGTTCGGCCCCATAATGGCGTGGACCTCTCCCGGGCGCACCTCAAGGTTCAGCCCGCGCAGGATCGCTTTATCTTCGACGGCGACGTGTAAATCTTGAATACTTAACATCTTTTTTCCTTAATTATCAGCCGACGCTATGTTCAAGGCTAATGGCCAGCAATTTTTGCGCCTCTACAGCGAACTCCAGCGGCAGCTCGGAGAAGACGTCTTTACAGAAACCGTTGACGATCATCGAGATGGCATCGTCTTCGCTGATCCCGCGCTGCAGGCAGTAGAACAATTGATCTTCGCCAATCCGCGAGGTGGTCGCCTCGTGCTCCAGCTGGGCGCTGTTGTTGCGGCATTCAACATACGGGAAGGTATGCGCCCCGCAGTCCGGGCCGATCAGCATCGAATCGCACTGGGTATAGTTGCGGGCGTTGGTGGCGGTCGGCATGATTTTGACCAGCCCGCGATAGCTGTTCTGACTGTGTCCGGCGGAGATCCCTTTCGAGATGATGGTCGAGCGGGTGTTCTTGCCGATATGGATCATTTTGGTGCCGGTGTCCGCCTGCTGATGGCCGCTGGTCAGCGCCACCGAAAAGAATTCGCCGATCGA
Source organism: Klebsiella sp. MS 92-3 (assembly GCF_000195655.1). NCBI lineage: Bacteria > Pseudomonadati > Pseudomonadota > Gammaproteobacteria > Enterobacterales > Enterobacteriaceae > Klebsiella > Klebsiella sp. MS 92-3. Next base: position 9,485 of record NZ_GL882855.1, on the reverse strand, counting down.
GTTATCGCCGCGCAGGATGCAGCTGGGGTATTTCCAGGTGATGGCCGAGCCGGTTTCCGACTGGGTCCATGACATTTTGCTGTTCTCCCCTTCGCACAGGGCGCGCTTGGTGACGAAGTTGAGGATCCCGCCGGTGTTGTTATCGCCGGGGAACCAGTTCTGCACCGTGGAGTATTTCACTTCCGCGTCTTTATGGATGATGACTTCAACGACCGCGGCATGCAGCTGATAGCTGTCGCGCACCGGCGCCGAGCAGCCTTCAATATAGCTGACGTAGCTGCCTTCATCAGCCACCAGAATGGTGCGTTCAAACTGCCCGGTCTTTTCGGCGTTGATGCGGAAATAGGTCGACAGCTCCATCGGGCAGCGGACGCCCTTCGGCACATAGATAAAGGTGCCGTCCGAAGCCACCGCGGCGTTCAGCGCGGCAAAGAAGTTGTCATTCCCCGGCACTACGGTGCCCAGATACTTTTTCACCAGTTCCGGATGATCGTGGATCGCCTCGCCGAAAGAACAGAAGATGATCCCCTGCTCGGCCAGCTTTTCTCGGTAGGTGGTCGCCACCGACACCGAGTCAAATATCGCGTCCACCGCCACCTCGCGCCCTTCGCGTACCGGCACGCCCAGCTGGTTAAAGGCTTCTTCCACCTCGCTGGTCAGAAAGGTATTGGCCCCGGTCTGCTGCACCGCGCCAGGCTCGGAGGCGCAGGTCTCATCGCAGTTGCCGCAGGAGGGCGCGGAATAGTAGCTGTAATCCTGATAATTCAGCTTATCGTAATGCGCTTTCAGCCAGTGCGGCTCCTCCATTTCCAGCCACGCCCGGTAGGCATTCAGACGAAACTCCAACATCCACTGCGGCTCATTGCGGCGAGCCGAGATAGCCCGAACGACTTCTTCATTAATGCCTTTGGCCAGCTCATCGGTTTGCAGGCGAGTAAAAAAGCCCTCTTTGTAGTTGAGCGGGCCGCCGGTCCAGGTTTTGACATCGTCAGTTGCTTCAGTATTACGCGACATAGTTACTCCGCCTGCACCCCAAAACTTTCGCCGCAGCCGCACTCATGCTGCGCTTTCGGGTTATGAAATTTAAAGATTTCATTTAAACCTTCCCGGACATAATCCAGCTCGGTGCCGTCGATGAACGGCATCGCCTGCAGCGGCGCAAACAGCTTCGCCCCGTCAGATTCAAAGAGCAGATCGTCGGGCGCCGGCTCGGCAATCATTTCGAGCACATAGCCAAAACCAGCGCAGCCGCTGGTTTTAATGCCCAGCCGCAGCCCTTTCTTATCCGGCTGCTTGCGCATCAGATCGCGGATATGCGCGGCAGCGGCCGGCGTCATGGTCAGTCCCTGCCAGCTGAAATCGGCGGGATTAAAAGTTCCTGCTTGTACTTCCATCGATAGACCTCCAGGTTGGCGCCATCAAGGCATACCGCCATGTTAGTGATAATGATTATCACTTCAACCCTTCTGCAGCAGGGGTATTGCCTCATTTAGTGCTTTTTATAAGCATAGACCCTCGCCCGGGGATTATCAGGGCGTGCAAATAGAACTTAATGCATTGATTTATAATATGTTATTTTGAAATCATTCTATCTCCGCACGCAATGGCAAAGATGTATCGAAAATACCGATTTATGCAATAGCGGCAGACCACCTTGCTGGTTATCCTTTGCAGGCGAACATAAAGTGACAACGTAACAGAAAGACCATGCCAGCGCGGGGCGCAACCCCGGCCATACGCTAGAAAAAAGCGGGCAGTGAAAGCGCCTGCCGGTAACGCTTCAGGAAAGGAATAAGCGCCGCTCGCCTGGCCGCATTCGGGGAATAAAAACCAAAATAAAACGGGCAAACGGGGCTGCCAGGCGGGATACCGGCTGGCTAGGTGCCTTTACTCACCAGCCGGGCGGCCTGGACAAAGACCTCATCCTCTACCCCGTCCCCCTTCTGTCTGCCCAGCCTCACCAGTTCATCCACGATACTCCCCTGATTAATCTGCTTTTGTGTAGCCACTAAGCTAATGACCGCCGCGCCGATGGCCATGCCAATCAATGCCGTTTGTTCATCTTTATCTTTCATGGTGTCGCTCCGTCTGTCCTCCTCAGAAAGGCTAGCAAAAGATACCATCTGCTCAATTTCAAATTCATCTTCTTTACACCTCCCGGAAAACGCAGGCGCCGCACTGACCTCTCCTTCCCCCTGGTGGCGATGGCGCAAAGCGCTGTCGCCTCATACCGGGTCTTTATTTTGCCAGCTTCACGTTGCGCGGAAATAAATAAAAATAACGCGCGCGCCGAAGAGTAAAAAAAGGAAATAGCAGCCTCAGCGATAAAACCAGATTATTCCAGCAGGGAATAGCTGGAATGCTAATATTTCATTTCCTCGCCGGTTTTTAGAGGCCTATAGTTTTTTTACCTGCAGAACATCCACTAAGGTTAAAAAACATAAGGACATAATAATGATTGTTTCAGCCCCCAGCGATTATCGCGAAGCCGCTCGTCGTCGTCTGCCCCGCTTCCTTTTCGATTATATTGACGGTGGCGCGGTGGCGGAAAACACCATGAACGCCAACGCCGCCGAGCTTGCCTCGGTAGCTCTTCGCCAGCGCGTACTGTGCGGGGCCGGCGAACCGACGCTGGCGACCACGATCCTTGATGACGCATGGGCGATGCCCGTGGCGCTGGGGCCCGTCGGCGCCACCGGGATGTACGCCCGCCGCGGCGAAGTCCAGGCGGCCCGCGCCGCCTCCCGCGCCGGGATCCCGTACACCTTATCCACCGTGTCGGTCTGCTCGATTGAAGAGGTGGCGAGCCACGCCAGCGGCGCGCTCTGGTCCCAGCTGTACGTACTGAAAGATCGCGGCTATATGCGTAACGCGCTGGAGCGCGCCTGGGCCGCTGGCATGAAAACCCTGGTATTTACCGTCGATATGCCAATCCCCGGCTCGCGGTATCGCGATAACCGCTCAGGGATGTCCGGGCCGCACGCCACCCTGCGACAATATCTCCAGGCTTGCACCCATCCGCGCTGGGCGATGAACGTCGGGCTGGCGGGCAGACCCCTGTCGTTTGGTAATATCGAAGCCTACACCGGCCACAAAATGACCATGGACGACTATATGGGGTTCATCAGCAACAACTTCGACCCGTCCATCGCCTGGCACGATCTGGAGTGGATCCGCGACAGCTGGCAAGGGAAATTAATCATCAAAGGGATCCTCGATGCCGACGATGCGCGCAATGCCGTGCGGCTGGGCGCCGATGGTATTGTGGTGTCGAATCATGGCGGCAGACAGCTCGATGGCGCCATCCCCACCGCCCGGGCGCTGCCCAGGGTGGTGGATGCGGTCGGCGACGATCTGACAGTGCTTGCCGATTCCGGGGTGCGCTCCGGCGTGGACGTTATACGTCTGCTGGCCCTCGGCGCGAAAGGCGTGCTGCTCGGTCGGGCCTATATTTATGCCCTGGCCGCGGCGGGCGAAGCGGGCGTGGCGCATCTGCTGCGCTTATTTGCCGAGGATATGAAGGTTACCATGACCCTCACCGGCGCGACCTCGCCATCGGCCATCAGCCTCGATTGTCTTGATCGCCTCGAACAGGATCAACACCGCACTCATGCGGTGCCGGTATCCTTACCCGCCTGACGCTGCCCGGGACCTGGCCTGGCCATGTGCCTCGCCCAGGTCCGGCAAAGTGGAATTACCTCTGAAGGTGCAACTCTGTCTGTTGTACCGTGTTCGCCGGGCGGATGCGGAACCAGATCGCGTACATGGCCGGCAGGAAGATAAGGGTCATGATGGTTCCCCCCAGCGTCCCGCCAATCAGCGTATAGGCGAGCGTTCCCCAGAAGACCGACTGGGTGAGCGGAATGAACGCCAGGATCGCCGCCAGCGCGGTCAGCAGAACCGGGCGGGCGCGCTGCACCGTCGCCTCCACCACCGCGTGGAACGGATCGAGCCCCGCCTGTTGGTTATGATGGATTTGGCCAATCAGGATCAGCGTATTGCGCATCAGGATCCCCGACAGGGCGATCAGGCCCACCAGGGCATTGATGCCAAACGGCTGATTGAACAGCAGCAGCGTCGGGACCACGCCAATCAGCCCCAGCGGCGCGGTCAGGAAAACCATGACCATCGCCGACAGCGAACGCACCTGCAGGATAATGATCAGCAGCGTGAGGGCGATCATTATCGGAAATAACGGCACCATCGCCCGGGTGGCCTTGCCGGATTCCTCAATCGACCCCGCCGTCTCGATGCGATAGCCAGGCGGCAGCGAGTCGATAATGGGCTGCAGCGGCTTCATCAGCGCGGTGGAGACATCCGGCGGCTGCAGGTTCTCCGCAACATCTCCGCGGACGGTGATGATCGGCGTGCGGTCGCGACGGCGAAGCAGCGGGTCCTCCATCCTGATCGACACGTCGCCAATCTGTGACAAGGGAACCCGCTGCCCGCCGCTGCCCACCAGGGTGAAGTCGGCGATTTTCGCCGGATCCAGACGGATGTCGCCCGCCGCGCGGCCGATCACCTGCACGGCGCGAATATCTTCCCGGACGGTGGTGATCGGGATCCCTGACAGCAGGAACTGCAGCTGCTGGGCGACGGACTGGGAGCTGAGTCCGCTCGCCTGCAGCCGGTCCTGATTGAAGCTGAAATGCATCACCGGTACCCGCGAACCCCAGTCGGTATTGACGGTGCGCATCAGCGGACTGGCCTGCAGCACCGATTTAACCCGCTCGGCGATGTCGAGCAGAGCGTGCGGATCGGGCCCCATCACCCGCCAGGCGACCGGATAAGGCGAATAAGGGCCAAACACCAGCTGAGTGACGCGCACCCGCGCCTCCGGCGCCAGGCCATTGACCACCGCCTCCCGCAGCCGCCGCTTGAGCGCCTCGCGGGCACCCTGCCCGTCGGTCAACACCACTAGTTTGGCGAAGGAGGGATCGGGCAATTCCGGAGCCATCGCCAGGTAAAAGCGCGGCGCGCCCTGGCCGATATAGCTGGTGACAATCTTCGCCTCCGGCTGCCGCTGCAGCCAGTGCTCAATTTTCGCCGCCGCGGCGCTGGTCTGGCTAATCGACGACCCGTAAGGCAGCTGCACTTCAACCAGCACTTCCGGACGATCGGAGGTGGGGAAAAACTGCTTGTTCACCACGCTCATGCCCAGGATCGCCACGATAAACAGCGCCACCACTCCGGCGGCCACGCGCCATTTATGAGCAATAACCCGGGTCAGCAGCCGACGGAAGCGCTGATAGCGCGGGGTGTCATACAGCGCGGCGTGGCCGGCCGCCGCTGGCTTTCTGTCCGGCAACAGGTGCACCCCCAGCCAGGGGGTAAAAATCACCGCCACAATCCAGGAGGCAATCAGCGCGATACCGACGATCCAGAACACATTGCTGGCGTACTCCCCGGCGGTGGACTGCGCAAATCCATTGGGCATAAAGCCCACGGCCGTCACCAGGGTACCGGCCAGCATGGGCGCGGCGGTATGGCTCCAGGCATAGGCCGAGGCTTTGAGGCGGTCATACCCCTCCTCCATTTTGACCACCATCATTTCGATGGCAATGATGGCATCATCCACCAGCAGCCCCAGGGCGAGGATCAGCGAGCCGAGAGTGATGCGGTCGAAGTTTTTGCCGGTCGCCGCCATCACCACAAACACCACGGCGAGGGTTAAAGGCACCGCCGCCGCGACCACCACGCCCACGCGCCACCCCATGCTGACAAAGCACACCGCCATCACCACCAGCAGGGCGACAAAGAATTTGATCATGAACTCATCGACCGCGGCGCTGATATTCACCGACTGATCGGTCACTTTGCTCAACGACATGCCGAGCGGCAGGCTCTGATTGATGCTGGTCGTTTCGGCGTCCAGCGCTTTCCCCAGCGCCAGACCATTCCAGCCCTCGCGCATCACCACGCCCAGCAGCAGCGCCGGTTCGCCCTGATGGCGGATCAGGAAGGTGGCGGGATCTTCATATCCCCGCTCAACCGTGGCGACATCGGCCAGTTTCAGCGTTCTGCCCCCGGCAATAATCGGCGTGTCGCGGATCTGCTGCAGGCGGTCAAACGCCCCGTCGAGGCGGATAAAGATCTGCCCGCCCCGGGTCTCGATAGCCCCGGCGGCGGTCAGCACATTCTGGCTGTTCAGCGCGGCAAAAATCGCCTCCGGCGAGAGACCCAGGGTGGCGAGACGGTCATGAGAAAACGAGAGATAAATGCGCTCCGCCTGTTCGCCGAGGATATTCACTTTTTTCACCCCGGGTACATGCAGCAGCTGCTGGCGTAAGGCTTCGGCGTCACGCACCAGCTGCCGCGGCGGCTCTCCACGCGCCTTCAGGGCAAAGAGGGCAAAGGTGACGTCGGCGAATTCGTCATTCATCATCGGACCGGAGACGCCGGCAGGCAGATTTTTCGCCTCATCGCCGAGCTTCTTGCGCGCCTGATAAAACTGCTCCGGCACCTCGGAAGGCGGGGTCTGATCCTGCAGCGACAGGGTTATCAACGCCATGCCCGGGCGGGTATAGGTCTCCGTGCGATCGTACCACTTTAGCTCCTGGAGCCGTTTTTCCAGCGGCTCGGCGACCTGATCCTGCATCTCCTGCGCGGTGGCGCCGGGCCAGACGGTAATGACCGTCATTTGCTTGACCGTAAAGGGCGGATCTTCCGCTCGCCCGAGTCCGAAGAACGCCACCAGCCCGGCGACGGAGATTAGGATAATCAAAAACAGGGTCACCGACCGCTCGCAGACGGCCAGCGCGGAGAGATTAAAACGCCCGGCGCTCATGGCTGGCTCCCGGCGGCATTATGCTCGCGTCGTTCCGCCAGCCGCACCGCCTCGCCCTGGTGCAGAAGATGGGCGCCCAGGGCGACGATCGGCTCGCCGGGCTTCAGCGGGCCGGTCACCTGCGCGGTTTCATCATTCAGGCCGAGCACGGTCACCGGTTGCCAGGAGACGGTGGCCGGACGAGAGGCAATGCGCCAGACGCCAGGGCCGTTACCCGGATCGTAGACCGACGCCAGGGGCACCTCCAGCACCTGGCCTGGCGCCTGGTCGTTGCCGATGCGCAGGGTCACGGTAGACCCCAGCGGGGCATTCGCCAGCGCTCCGTTCAGCACATAGCGCGCTTCAAAGGTGCGGGTGGTGGCGTCAGCCGCGTCCGAAAGCAGGCGCAGGGTCGCCGTGACCGGCTGAGATTCGCTGCCATAGCGTGTCGCCAGCGCCTCGCTGCCGACCGCCGGGCGCACCGTCTCCGGCAGTTGCACCCGCGCTTCGCGCTGCCCCGCCCGCGCCAGGCGGATCACCACCTGCCCGGCGCTGACCACCTGCCCCGGCTCAGCGAGGGTTTCCACCACCACGCCGTCAGCATCCGCCAGCAGTCCGGCATAGCCGGTGGCGTTTTGCGCCACATTGGCCTGCGCCTGGGCCGCGCTGAGGTCGGCTCTCGCCGCCTCTGCTGCCGCGTTAATCTGGTCGAATTCCGCGGCAGAGATGGCGCCGCTCGCCACCAGGCCGCGATAGCGGGCCAGATCGTTGGCCGCCTTTTTGGCTCGCGCCCGCGCGGCATCTACGGCCCGCTGTTGGGACTGCGCCTGCAAGGCTAGATCAGCCGGATCCAGGCGCAGCAGCAGCTGACCGCGCTTGACGCTCTGCCCGGTTTCCACCCGCCGTTCAAGCACTTTTCCCGCCACCCTGAAACCGAGGTCGCTTTGGGTTCGGGCCACTATCACGCCGGTAAAGGCCCGCGAGCCGGCCTCCGCGCGCTCGACGGTCGCCACCCGGACCAGCGGCGGCCGGATGCGGGGGTCGTCATGATCGGCAGGTTCGCCGCAGCCCGCGAGGGCCAGCGGCAGGAGGCAGACGGCAAGATGGACGGCGTTGAGCCTGAGCATGGGTCACCTTAATGAAAAGACCGGATGGTGACCGCATTCTCAGACTAGTGACCAATAAAGTCAATAGTCACTCATCAGGGGGAGAGACTTCTCAGGATCAGGGAGGCAAGCAGCACCGCCGCGGTGGGCGCGGTGTCGAGATTGTATTGCAACTGCACCGGGTTGATGAAAGGACACATCACCATATAGACCGCCAGGGTCGCTTCATCCAGCGGGGTTTTGCGCTCGAACTCACCCGCCTGGCGGCCTTCGACAAGAATTTGACCAATCAGCTGCTGCAGATGACCGGCATACTGTTCCGTTGAAGGCCATTTATCGCGCGCCGCGACGGCGGCGATGTCGTACAGTTTGCGATCCTCGAAAAACAGTTCACTGCCGGCCTCGGTCAGCGCCCGGAACAGGCGGCGCAGTTTCTCGCTGGCGGACGGCGCATCGGCGATGGCCGCGCTGACGGCCACCATGATCTTCTCCAGCCGGCTGGCGCAAATCGCCTCGCCAATCGCCTGCTTGGAGTCAAAGAATTTATAGATATAGGCTTTGGAAAAGCCTATCGCTTTGGCGAGATCGGTGACCGTCGTTTTCTCATAGCCATAGCGACTAAAGTGCGCCATGGCCGCGTCAAGAATCTGGTCCCGAACGCTGTGGTCATGGGGACCACGGCTTGCAGGGGTGGGGGTATTTTTCGTCATCCGTTTAGCTTAATGCGATCGCTATCGTTTGACAACGAGTGACGTTATTATGATTTGGTCACAATAACGCCCCGCTCTGTGATCCTCTTGCCGCGTTACGCCTCACCCGCCTCTTGGTTTATCGCGCCGGCGGGCAGACAACCCAGGCCTTGCAGCGTCTGATAAACCGCGCTGTCGAGCGGGGTATGCGGTTCCGCGCCTAAAATATCAACCAGTTTATCGTTGCGCAGGCGTACCGGCAGACGCCAGAGATAGTGCATCTCGACCATTTCGCGCAGGGTGGCGTTGAAGGGCGCCGCCAGCTTCACCAGCCACCAGGGAAAAGACTTCACTGCCGCTCGGCCGCCATAGCGGGCGACCACCCGCTGGATCGCCTGACTCATTTCGCTGCCGTCCGGGTCCCAGTGGCCCTGCATATGAAAGCGGGCGAACGGCTCAAGCTCGCGCCTGCGGGCGAGCAGCGCGGCGATGGTGGCGGCCACGTCGGGCAGCCAGGCCCACTGATGCCCGACGCCGATCGCCCCCGGGTAGCTAATGATGCGGGGAAGCTGACCAGGCTTGACCAGCCCCTGCGAAAACCAATTATTTCCGGCGCGCGGGCCAAAAAAATCGCCCGCCCGAACAATCAACGCCCGGCCACCGCGCTGCACGTAATCCTTCAGCGCCAGCTCCATCGCCACCCGGATGGCGCCTTTGCGGGTCACCGGCTGTTGTGCGGCCTCTTCAGCAATCAGCGGAAAGGCATCCGGTCCATAGTTGTAGACCGTGCCGGGCAGGACTACAAGCGCCCGCTGCCGTTCGGCAGCCTGCAGGGTGTTACGCAGCATAGGCAGTACCTGTTGCCGCCAGTGCCGGTAGCCCGGCGGATTCACCGCATGGACGATGACGTCGCAACCGGCAGCC
>NZ_GL882854.1:34659-34756 GCF_000195655.1 Klebsiella sp. MS 92-3 | reverse complement strand
CAGACGATTAACCGGGAGCGCAAACTACGCTGAAGCCACAGATAACATAAACAACCACACTGCAGTGCTTCCCCCCCCCCCCCCCCCCCCCCCCCCC
>NZ_GL882854.1:26540-34572 GCF_000195655.1 Klebsiella sp. MS 92-3 | reverse complement strand
GGGAACCGTCCGGCTGGCCGCGCAAGCGCAGCGCCGCCGGGCGATGGCAGCAGGCTCGGAGCCGCATCTATGCCGGGTGGCGGCTCGCGCCTTACCCGGCATACAACCCCTACCATTCGAATCAATCGCGGTTTTTGTAGCCCGGACAAGACGCGCCAGGCGCCGCATCCGGGAATGCAACGGCGATGACGTTACTTCTGCCTTTTCGCGAATTCATCTTTGGCTTTCTGCAACTGCTGCTGGAAGGCCGGGTTGGTGTGCAGCGTAGCGACCACCGCGGAGCCGACGATGCGCGCCGCATCGACATCGCTCTGCCAGTGATAGCCGCAGATCACCCGGCTCTCGCCGAGCTCATAGCCGCGCTTCAAAATTTCGTTTTGCCGCTGCGGGTTGATCTCCGCCAGCACCAGGGCGGTGGCCCAGCCGATAGAGGTATGCCCGGAGGGGTAAGAGCCGTTTTTCGCCAGCTTGTCCTGTTCGGTGGTGTTGCAGGTGGAGACGCCATAGAACGCAAACGGGCGAATGCGCATATATTTCTCTTTCGCGCTGCGGGTCGCCAGGTCGCCGGCGTCTTCAATCATATTGGTCAGCAGTTTGTGAAGCTGCGGCGCGTCTTTCTCGGTAATCGGCGAACCAAAGGCGCTGGAGAAGGCGTTGGCCACGCCGCCCGCGCTGAGGTTAGCATCCTCTGCCGCCAGCTTCCCGCGCTCGGTATTGCGCAGCAGACGTCCTTGCTCATACATCGCCTGATCGTTTAAAAATGCGATACTGCCCACCGCCGGCGGTGGTGGCAACAGCGCCAGGCTGTCGATGGCCTGGGCATTGGTCAGATAGTAGAGATCGGGCTTGGTGGTGACATCGTTCCCGGGGGGAACCAGAGCAAAGGCGTTAACGGAGAAGAAACTGGCCAGGCAAAGGGCAAGAACACGCTTTTTCATTAGAATTTCCTTACGTCATAATCATTCCAGAGAAGACAGTCCTGTGCTGTCACATTTCTGTCATCTTTAAGTAAAAGTGAAAATGGTCGGGAAAAAATTGTCGCGTCTCGCAAAAACGGCTTTTTGTCTGCTTAATGAGCAACCATACGCGATTTCAGACTGTCGTACTTACCACCCTGGCGTTTGGGCGCTAACATAGCGGGATTGCAATGACAGGAGATGTCCATGAGCGAGCAAGCCATTCGTTTAACGCAATACAGCCACGGAGCCGGTTGTGGTTGTAAAATTTCCCCGAAAGTGCTGGAAACTATCCTGCATAGCGAGCAGGCGAAGTTTGTCGACCCAAACCTGCTTGTCGGCAACGAAACCAGCGATGATGCCGCCGTTTACGATCTCGGTAATGGCACCTCGATCGTCAGCACCACCGATTTCTTTATGCCGATTGTCGATAACCCGTTCGACTTTGGCCGTATCGCCGCCACCAACGCCATCAGCGATATTTTCGCTATGGGCGGGAAACCGATTATGGCGATTGCCATCCTCGGCTGGCCGATCAACACCCTGGCGCCGGAAATCGCTCGCGAAGTGGTGGAGGGCGGGCGCTTTGCCTGCCAGCAGGCGGGGATCGCGCTGGCGGGCGGCCACTCCATTGACGCCCCGGAGCCGATCTTCGGTCTGGCGGTCACCGGCGTGGTGCCCACCGAGCGCATCAAGAAAAACAGCACCGCCCAGGCGGGCTGCAAACTGTATCTCACCAAACCGCTGGGGATCGGCGTACTGACCACCGCGGAGAAAAAATCGCTGCTCAAGCCAGAGCATCAAGGGTTAGCGACGGAGACCATGTGCCAGATGAACCTCGCCGGCGCCGCGTTTGCCGCCATCGACGGGGTGAAGGCGATGACCGACGTCACCGGCTTTGGCCTGCTCGGCCATCTCAGCGAGGTGTGCCGCGGGGCCGGCGTGCAGGCGCAGCTGCGCTATGCCGATATCCCAAAACTGCCGGGGGTGGAGGACTATATCGCCGCCGGCGCGGTGCCGGGCGGCACCGGGCGCAACTTTGCCAGCTACGGCCATCTCATGGGCGAGATGCCGACGGAGTGGCGGGATCTGCTGTGCGATCCGCAGCCCTCCGGCGGTCTGCTGCTGGCGGTGACCCCGGAGGCGGAGGCGGAAGTTCAGGCCGCCGCGGCGGAGTTCGGCATTAAGCTGGCCGCCATCGGCGAGCTGGTGACCGCCCGCGGCGGGCGACCCATGATCGAGATCCGTTGATTCGATGCGGTTGTTTATTGCAGAAAAACCGAGTCTCGGTCGGGCTATCGCCGATGTGTTGCCTAAACCGCACCGCAAAGGCGATGGCTATATTGAGTGCGGCAACGGGCAGGTGGTCACCTGGTGTATCGGCCACCTGCTGGAGCAGGCGCAGCCGGACATCTACGACAGCCGCTATGCCCGGTGGAATCTCAACGATCTGCCGATTGTGCCGGAGAAATGGCAGCTGCAGCCAAAGCCCTCGGTCACCAAACAGCTGAATGTCATCAAGCGCCTGCTCGGCGACGCCGAGGAGGTTATCCACGCCGGCGACCCGGACAGAGAAGGGCAGCTGCTGGTGGACGAAGTACTCGACTACCTACAGCTGGCGCCGGAGAAGCGTCAGCAGGTGCAGCGCTGTCTGATTAACGATCTCAACCCGCAGGCGGTGGAGCGGGCGATCAACCGTCTGCGCGCCAACAGCGAGTTCGTGCCGCTCTGCGTGTCGGCGCTGGCGCGGGCCCGCGCCGACTGGCTGTACGGCATCAATATGACCCGCGCCTACACCCTGCTGGGGCGCAACGCCGGCTATCAGGGGGTGCTCTCGGTGGGGCGGGTGCAGACCCCGGTACTTGGCCTGGTGGTCCGTCGCGATGAAGAGATTGAAAATTTCGTCGCCAAAGATTTCTTCGACGTGAAGGCGCATATCGTCACGCCGCAGGAGGAGCGTTTTGTCGCCACCTGGGTGCCGAGCGAAGCCTGCGAACCTTACCAGGATGAAGAAGGGCGCCTGCTGCATCGTCCGCTGGCCGAGCATGTGGTTAAGCGCATCGAAGGCCAGCCGGCAATCGTGACCGGCTATAACGATAAGCGCGATTCCGAACCCGCGCCGCTACCGTTCTCGCTGTCGGCGCTGCAGATTGAGGCGGCCAAACGTTTCGGCTTCAGCGCGCAGAACGTGCTGGATATCTGCCAGAAGCTGTACGAAACCCACAAACTCATCACCTATCCGCGTTCGGACAGCCGCTATCTGCCGGAAGAGCACTTCGCTGGCCGCCATGCGGTGTTGAATGCGATTGCCGTCCATGCGGCGGACCTGCTGCCGCAGCCGGTAGTGGATCCGGAGATCCGCAACCGCTGCTGGGATGATAAAAAGGTCGACGCGCACCATGCGATTATCCCAACCGCCCGCAGCAGCCAGGTGAAGCTCACCGATAATGAAGCGAAGGTGTACACCCTGATCGCCCGCCAGTATCTGATGCAGTTCTGCCCTGACGCAGTGTTCCGCAAATGCCAGATTGATCTTGAGATCGCCAACGGCAAGTTTGTCGCCAAGGCGCGTTTTCTGGCCGAGGCGGGCTGGCGGACGCTGCTTGGCAGCAAAGAGCGCGATGAAGAGAACGACGGCACGCCGCTGCCGGTGGTGGCCAAAGGCGATGAACTGCTGTGCGAGAGGGGCGAGGTGGTGGAGCGTCAGACCCAGCCGCCGCGCCACTTTACCGACGCCACGCTGCTGTCGGCGATGACCGGGATTGCCCGCTTCGTGCAGGATAAAGATCTGAAGAAGATCCTCCGCGCCACCGACGGCCTCGGCACGGAAGCGACCCGCGCAGGGATTATCGAGCTGCTCTTCAAGCGTGGTTTCCTGAGCAAAAAGGGGCGCTATATCCACTCTTCGGAGGCCGGCAGGGCGCTCATTCATTCCCTGCCGGAGATGGCCGGGCGACCGGACATGACCGCCCACTGGGAGTCGGTGTTGACGCAGATCAGCGAGAAACAGTGCCGCTATCAGGACTTTATGCAGCCGCTGGTGGGGACGCTGTATCAACTGATCGATCAGGCGCGCAGCACGCCGGTGCGTCAGTTCCGCGGCCTGGTGGGGCCGGGCGGGGCGAAGAAGTCGTTCAGTAAAGGTAAAGGGAAGCCGAAAGGCAAAAAAGCGGTAGACGATACCGCGCCGCCGCCGCAGTAACCCGCCGGTGGTCGCGAGGATGAGTTACCCCGCGGCCACCGCTTCTCCGCCAGTCAGGCCAATGGTCTACACTAAACAGCCGGGAAGAGCCTGGACGCGGGGCCCCTGAGCAGGGGATGCCCGCTGCGCTTTTCCTGATGCCGATGCCCCATTTCTCTCACAGGCGATAAGGAGGACCCGTGAAATATATTGCTATCAGCCAACCGGGCGGCCCGGAGGTATTGCAGATCCGCGAAGGGGAGATCCCCACCATCGGGGAGCATGAGGTGCTCATTGAGGTGAAGGCGGCGGGCGTCAACCGGCCGGATATTCTGCAGCGCCAGGGTCTGTATCCCATGCCTGAGGGCGTCACCCCCGTGCCCGGCCTCGAGGTGGCGGGTGTGGTTGTTAAGGTCGGCGCGCAGGTCACAGCGTTTACGCCCGGCGATCGCGTTTGCGCGCTGACCAACGGCGGCGGCTATGCCGAATACTGCGCCGTGCCGGCAGGCCAGACGTTGCCGATCCCGGCGGGTCTCAGCTTTAGCGAAGCGGCCGCCATTCCGGAAACCTTCTTCACCGTCTGGGCGAACGTCTTCCAGCTGGGTAAGCTGCAGCCTGGCGAAAGCATTCTGGTCCACGGCGGCGCCAGCGGGATTGGCACCACCGCGGTCCTGCTGTGCCACGCGCTGGGGATGACCGTCTATGCCACCGTCGGCCAGGACGAAAAAATTGCTGCGCTACGTCCCTATGCTACGGCGATTAACTACAAAACCGATGATTTTGCCGAGAAAATCGGCCAGCTGACCAACGATGAAGGGGTGGACGTCATTCTGGATATTGTTGGCGGCCCTTACTTTAACCGCAACCTTGGGCTACTGAAAAAGGATGGACGACTGGTCATCATCGGCTTTATGGGCGGGCGAATCGCTCATGAGGTTGATATTCAGACTCTGATGCTCAAGCGAGCCACCGTCACCGGCTCGACCATGCGCGGCCGGACGGCGGCGGAGAAACAGCAGATTGCCGAGGCGCTGCGCCGCCACGTCTGGCCGCTGCTAGAGGCAGGGAAATGCAAGCCGCTGATCTACGCCAGCTACCCGATGGCGGAGATTGCCGAGGCCCATGCCTGTCTGGACAGTGGTCAGCATCTGGGGAAAGTAGTGATCACGATGACGTCGTGAGACGCATCCCGGCGGGCTGCCGCCGGGATGGAGTTAGGGGTGGTTAAATCACGCCCTGGGCCAGCATGGCATCTGCAACCTTCACGAAACCGGCGATATTCGCGCCGCGCACGTAGTTGGTCTGCTTCGCTTCGCCGCCGTACTGCACGCAAGCGTGGTGGATATCCAGCATGATGTGATGCAGACGGGCATCCACTTTTTCCGCTTTCCAGCCCATGCGCGCGGCGTTCTGCGCCATCTCCAGACCGGAAGTCGCCACGCCGCCGGCGTTGGCCGCTTTGCCCGGGGCAAACAGCACGCCAGCTTCCAGGAACAGGTCGGTTGCGGCGATGGTGGTCGGCATGTTGGCGCCTTCCGCCACGGCCTTGACGCCATTGGCAATCAGCTGGCGGGCGGCATCGACGTCCAGTTCGTTCTGGGTCGCGCAAGGCAGGGCAATATCCACCGGCACTGACCACGGCTGCTGGCCTTCAAGATAGGTGAGGCCAAATTCGCGGGCGTAATCGGCCACGCGGCCGTGGGCACGCTCTTTAATGTCGATCAGGCGGGCCAGTTTTTCTTTGGTGAAGCCCGCTTCGTCAACGACGGTGCCGTTGGAGTCGGAGGCCGTCACCACCCGCGCGCCAAGCTCCATCGCTTTCTCAATGGCGTATTGCGCGACGTTGCCGGAGCCGGAGACCGCCACGCGAGCGCCTTCGAAGCCGAGGCCGTGACGTTTGAGCATCGCTTCGGTGAAGTAGATCAGGCCGTAACCAGTGGCTTCCGGACGGATCAAGCTGCCGCCAAAGGAGAGTCCTTTACCGGTGAAGACGCAGGCGCTGTTGTTGGAGAGCTTGCGCATCATTCCGGCCATAAAGCCGACTTCGCGACCGCCGACGCCGATATCGCCCGCCGGTACGTCGGTATCCGGGCCAAGGTGGCGATAGAGTTCGGTCATCAGCGCCTGGCAGAAACGCATCACTTCGCCATCGCTCTTGCCTTTAGGATCGAAATCGCTGCCGCCTTTCCCGCCGCCCATCGGCAGAGTGGTCAGGGCGTTTTTGAAGGTCTGCTCGAAGCCAAGGAATTTGAGAATCGACAGGTTAACCGACGGGTGAAAACGCATCCCGCCTTTATACGGGCCGATGGCCGAGTTGAACTGCACGCGCCACGCGCGGTTGACCTGGACCTGATTGCGGTCGTCCACCCACACCACGCGGAACTGGATCACGCGCTCCGGTTCCACCAGACGTTCCAGCAAAGCAAGCTGACGATAGCGCGGATTTTCCTCAAGGAAAGGCCACAGGGTGGTCATCACCTCCCGGACGGCTTGAGCAAATTCGGTTTGATGAGGATCGCGCTGTTGAACGCGGGTGAGAAAGCCTTCCAGAGTGCACGTCTGATCCATAGATATCAGTTCCCCTTATGGTTGTGGTTGCATGTATTTATTATGATTCGGTCCTTGAAAAAACCGATTTTCCGACTATAACACCGCTAATCCTTAGGCAAGCAAGGAAAAATTGAGCCGACAACAAAATTTATAATTGCCCGCTCGTCATAACTAAAAGCGATGACGAGGCGGCGGGCGGATCAGCGGACGGAAAGGGTGGGGCGCTGGGCGATAAAGGCGTGCAGCAGAGGAATATCGGCCGGGGCGAGATCGAGGGCCAGCGCTTCTGTGGGAAGGCACCAGCGCAGCTGAGTGTGATAGTGGGCCAGCGGCGTGCCCTGAAAGTGCGGCACCCACCAGGCGTGCAGATGGATCCGGCGGCCGGAGACCTCCCGCTGATGGCTAGCGATATAGCAAGCCGGGCGGGCGATGATGCCCATCTCCTCCTGCAGTTCACGGGCCAGCGCCTGCGGCTGGTTTTCACCCGGCTCCACTTTGCCGCCGGCGAACTCCCACATCCCCGGCTGGTCGGCGTGGGGCGGACGCTGCGCCAGCAGAATCTGGCCATCCTGTTCAATAATGGCGGCGACAACATCAATCATTTTTAGCATAAGCATCAAGGTTAATAAGACGAATATGGCCTATTATCACCGCCATAGACCGTAACTGACAACCGCCAACCCTGCTGGAGACCTTCGTGCTTGATAGCCACCTGCATCCGCGCCTTAAACCCCTGCTTAACGCTGTCGCCGGCGCCCTTGACCGCCCCGGCATCTCACCGGACGGGCTGACGCTGGTTGGTTTTGCCATCGGCGTGCTGGCTCTGCCCTTTCTGGCGCTGGGGTGGTATGGCGCGGCGCTGGCGGCCATTCTCCTTAACCGCCTGCTGGATGGCCTGGACGGCGCTCTGGCGCGGCGGCGCGGGCTCACGGACGCGGGCGGCTTTCTCGATATTGCGCTGGATTTTCTCTTTTACGCCCTGGTGCCGTTCGGCTTTATTCTGGCGGATCCGCTGAACAATGCCCTGGCGGGCGGCTGGCTGCTGTTTGCCTTTATCGGCACCGGCAGCAGCTTTCTCGCTTTTGCCGCCCTGGCGGCCAGGCACCAGATCGCCAATCCCGGCTACGCCCATAAATCGCTGTACTATCTCGGGGGACTGACGGAGGGGACGGAGACCATCCTGTTGTTTGTCCTCGGCTGCCTGTTTCCGGCGCATTTCGCCTGGCTGGCGTGGCTGTTTGGCGCGCTGTGCTGGCTGACGACGGCGACGCGCATCTGCAGTGGCTACCAGACCTTAAAGCGGGTAACGACCACAGCGTAAACGGGGTATCGCGCGTCGCCGACA
>NZ_GL882854.1:22758-26440 GCF_000195655.1 Klebsiella sp. MS 92-3 | reverse complement strand
CGCGGACAAAGGGCGACGCGCTGAGGCGGGGCGAGTTACTGACTGCTTTCCGGGCCGCGCTCTCCGCGGGCCACCGGATTGTGCGGGTTGCTGCTCCATTCGTACCAGCCGCCGTCGTACACCGCGACGTGCGGCCAGCCCATGGCGCGGGCATACATAAAGGTTTCCGAGGCCCGCCAGCCGGTCCCGCAATAGAACGCCACTTGCTGGCTCGGCAGAATGTTCCACTGGCGCCACAGGGCAGCGATATCGTCGGCGCTGCGCATGGTGCCGTCCGGGTTATGGAAATCCTCCATGTGCGTGGAGTCGCTCCCGGCGTGGCCCCAGCGGGCGCCAGCGATGTCGCCCTTCGGCTTGATATAGCTGTAGCCGCTGGTGGTGCCGATAAACTCCGGCCACGAGCGGACGCTGACCAGCGAGGCGTCCTGACGATGCAGCAGCCCGCGGGCTTGTTCGGTATCCAGCATCAGCTGCGGCTGGCCGGGGATCGGCGCGCCGAAATCAGGCGCCGGCTGCTGCGCCGGCGGCATACCGCGCTCTACCGGCAGCCCGGCGTCGGACCAGGTCTGCCAGCCGCCGTCAAGCAGGCGCACGTCTTTGACCCCGGCGTACAGCATGATCTGCGCCACCCGCGCTGCGGCGTAGACGTCGCGACCATAGAGGATCACCGTGGTGTCATGCCGGATGCCGTGCTTCGCCAGCATCGCCTTCAGCTGCGCGTCGGACACTTTATTCCACAGCGGTTCGCTCTCCACCTCATTGGTATCGATATAGCCCGCGCCAGGGATATGGCTCAGCAGATAGAGCTTCGGCGCTCCCCAGGCGGCTTCAAACACTTTCCAGTCGCCTGCCGGGGCGGCGGCGACCGCTTTCCCTTGCTGTAGGTCGTGCAGCCACTGGGGGTAGACCAGCTGTTCAAAGTGCGGCAGCTTTTGCAGACGGTCGGTCTGGCTCAGCGCATCGCTCAGGGTGCTGAGCCGGGTGAAACCCGTTTGTTTCAGCCGCGCCGCGACGCTGGCGTTATCCTCCGGGCTGCCGTACAGCGCGATGGGGGTATCGGAATGGAGCTGGTGCTGCTTAGCCCAGGCGCGCAGCTGATCGTCGCTCATGGCGCCGAGCCAGCGGGCGGAAAGATTGAGGGCCTGCGGCTCATGGCCTTCCGGGCCGTTGGCGCGCTGCGGCCAGCCGTTGTAATAAGCGCTCAGCCGGGTGTCGATGGCCACGCCGTGCTGCTGTTGCAGGTGGGAGAGAGTGAGCGCTGGCATGGTTTCAGCGGCGCAGGTAGTGGAAGCAGCAAGCCCCATGAGCAGGGCGAGTGCGGTCAATTGAGAAACACGTTTCATCGAAATGCCCGACGGTAAAAAGTGGAGGGCGTATTCTCCACTCGCCAGGCGCCGATTTCTTTGCGGTAACGCAGGTTTGCACGCTATTGTCCTTCATTGCCAGCGCTCCATCGCCAGGCAGCGCCCCGTCGGCGGGCAGTCCTCGCGATCGTGGGTCACCAGGATCGCCGGAATGGCCTGGCGGGCCAGTTCTTCAAAGACCCAGCGGCGGAACCCAGCGGCGGAACCCGGCGCGCAGGCTGGCATCCAGGCGGCTGAAGGGCTCATCAAGCAGTAATGCCTCGGGGCGCGCCAGCAGGGCGCGCAGCAGGCTCACCCGCGCCCGCTGCCCGCCGGAGAGCGTGGCCGGATCGCGCGGGGCGAAGCCCGCCAGCCCGGCGCGGCTAAGCGCTTCCTCCACCGCGGTTTTTCGCGCCTCGCCGCGCACGTTCTCCGGCAGCGCCAGCTGTAAATTTTGCCCGACGCTGAAATGGTCGAACAGTAACGGGTCCTGAAACAGAATGCCGATGCGCCGCTGCTCTGTCGGCAGCGTATCGCAACGCCGTTCGTTGAGCCACAGTTCGCCTCGGGCGCGAAAATCGCCGGACAGGGCGCCAATCATCCAGGCAAACAGCGTTGATTTCCCGCTACCGGAGGGGCCCATCAGCGTCAGCACCTCCCCCGGGGCTACCGAAAAGGCGACCTCCCGCAGCAGCGGCTGGCGTCTCACGCTCAGAGTCAGATGGTTTACGGTTAGCACTAGCGAAGTCCTCGTCGATAGCGGCCTGCCAGCCAGGCCAGCAGAGCCGTCAGGGTAAAGCATACCGCCGGCAGCAGTAATTGCCACAGCGCCTGAGCGGCGAGCGTCTGCGCCTCGCCGCCGCTGCTGAGCGCCACCGCCTGGCTGGTGAGCGTCGGAATTCGGCCAGCCCCCAGCCATAGCGTTGGCAGATACTGCGCGATGCTCACTGAGAAGCCCACCGCCAGGGCGGTCAGCAGTGGGCGAGTTAGCGAAGGCAGGGTCAGCAACCAGAAAATACGCGTGGATCCCCAGCCGAGCGTGCGGGCGACAACCGTCAGCCGCGGATCGCGCTGGCGCCAGGCCGGGCGCAAAATAAACAGCATCCAGGGCACCACCCACAGCAGATGGCCCCACAGGACGGTCCACCAGTCACCGTCAAGCCAGGCATACAGCGCCAACCGGTACTGGCCGTCGGCCAGCGGCAGGGCCGGCAGGACCAGCGGTAGCCAGACCCAGCCATCGCCTCGCGCCGGGCCGCAGGCCAGCCACAGCAGGCAGACAGCCGCGCCGAGGGCGCAGGCCGCCAGCGCCAGCCCAAGGCTGTTGCCGAGGGCATCCATCTGCGGCGGCGCCGAGCGCGCCAGCCCCGCCAGCAATAGCGCGCCCAGCAGACCGCTCAGCGGCAGCAGCGCCGCCAGCAGGCGGCCGGGCAGGGCATGAGGATGCGGGTGACGAACACCGTGCAGATCGGGCTGGTACTGGCGCTGTAGCCGCCATCCGCTCCAGGCGACCAGCGCCAGCCCGCCGAGGCTCGCCATCAGCAGCAGGCTGGCCAGCGCCCCTTTGGCCTGCTGCAGCTCATCGCCCTGGCTTAACCATTGCCACGCCAGCACGGCGAGGGTGGGCGGATTGCCGGGCCCCAGCACCAGGGCGACGTCTACCGCCGACAGGCTCCAGGCGGTGGTGGCCAGCAGCACCATGCCGAGGGCGGGCAGCAGGGCGGGCAGCACCAGCCAACGCAGGCACTGCCAGCGGCCGTAGCCGAGGCTCTTCAGGGCGGTCGCCTGGTCGGCGAGGCGTTTCTCTCCCAGCAGGCCATAGATCACCCACAGCACAAAGGCGCTCTCTTTCAGGGCCATCGTCAGGCCAAGCCCGATGCCGTACCGGTCAACCGGCGGCGTCAGAAACGGCAGCCGCTGCCAGAGCCAGCCCCCTTCGGCGAACAGCAGCAGCGCCGCCGTCGCCAGGGCGAGATGGGGCACCGCCAGCAGCAGCGGCAGACGGGAAGCCAGCCGCCGCCAGCGGGCCGAAGGCCAGAGGGCGGCGACGATGGTCAGGGCGATCAGCAGCGCGCCGCCGACGGATAACAGCGTGGAGACGAGGGTGGCGGCCAGCGCCTGGCTCAGCTGCGGGTCGGCGAACAGCGCCCGCCAGTGGGCCGGGGAGCGCGCAGCGCCCACCAGTTCCCCGGCGGCGGGGAGCAGCGGCAGATAGATCGCCGCCATCGCCCCCCAGGCCAGCAGGATCAGTGGGTACCGTAGCGGCGCAGCCATTCCTGCTCCAGCGCGTCAACCCATGCCGCGTGAGGCTCGGCAAGCACCGGCGGCAGATCCTGCGG
>NZ_GL882854.1:15784-22625 GCF_000195655.1 Klebsiella sp. MS 92-3 | reverse complement strand
GGGCTGCCGCCAGCGCCTGGCGCTGGCCGTCAGGCAGACGCTGCGGATCCAGTACGCTCGGATCGCCCCAGACGGCGGCATCGGCCTTGCGCAATTGCGCCTCAGGGGAGAGCAGGAAATTGGCCACTACTTTGGCGCCAGCGATAGCGCGGGCGTTAGCCGGGATGGTAACGAAATGGACGTTGCCGAGGGTCCCCGCGGTAAAGCCGAAGCTGTAGCTGTCCGTCGGTAATTCGCCGCTGGCGGCTTTCTGCCGGGCGTGCAGCGGGTTAAACGTGAGTGATAAGCGGAGGGTGCCATTGTTGAGCATGGTATCCATCCGTGCCGGCGACGCCGGGAAATCCTTGCCCGCCCGCCACAGGGCCGGGTGCAGCGCATCGAGATAGCGCCACAGCGGGGCGGTGACCGCCGCAAAGGTCGCCGTCTGCGGCGGCTGGCGCAGGGCGGCCGGCTGGTCGGTGAGCGCGATCAGCAGTTGCTCCAGCAGGGCGGTACCGGTGAAGTCCGGCGGCCGCGGGTAGGTTACGCTGCCCGGATGGGCTCTGGCGAAGGCCAGCAACGCCTGCGGGCTGGTGGGCGGCTGCGGCGTTTGCCCGCGGCGGGCGATAAACGTCAGCTGGGCGCTGCCCCACGGCGACTCCGCGCCCTCGGTGGCGACAGAAAAATCTTCCCGTACCGGCTTTTGCAGATCGACATAGCGCCAGTTGGGCAGCGATTCGGCCCAGCCGGTGAGCAGCAGGTTGGCCTGTTTAAGCGTGCGAAAGTTTTCGCCGTTGATCCACAGCAGATCCACTGACCCGCCCTGGCGACGACCGGCCTGCGCCTCGGTCTGGATGCGTTTCACTGCGTCGGCGGCGTCGGCGACAGGCACAATACGCAGGTCGATTGCGTAATAGCGTTTGACCTCTTCGCTGACCCACGCCAGATAGCGATTGACGGCCGGATCGCCGCCCCAGGCGTTAAACCAGACGGTCTGTCCGCGGGCTTCCGTCTGAATCTGCCGCCAGCTGTCGTCGGCATTAACCGCCAGCGGCCAGAGCAGCAGCAGGCACAGACAGAGGCTGTAATCACGCAAACGGCGCATCGTTACTCCTTATTCTGCGAGGAAGAGGTGGGTATCTGGCACAACCCCTGAGCCGGGATCGCCATCGCGGCATTGAACCGCGCTGATAAATTTTGCAGGCCGATCAGGGCGGTCAGCTCGGTGAGCGCCCGGGCGTCAAAATGCGCGGCCATCGCGCTACGCAGGGCATCATCCACCGCCGGCGGCGTCTGGGTGGCGGCTTCGGCATAGGCCAGCGCCAGGCGCTCTTTTTCGCTGAACAGCGTACTGCTGCGCCAGTCGGCGACCGCCAGCAGCTTGTCCTGGCTACCGCTCCGCGCCGCGAGGATCATGCTGGTGATATCGATACAGAATTCGCAGTGGCACAGCTGGGCGATGCGGGCGCTGACCAGCGAGCGCAGCACCGGATCCAGCGGCGAGCGGCGGCGTTCAATATAGCCCACGAACAGCGAAACCAGGTAAAACAGCCACGGGATCCGACCCCACCAGCGAATGGGGCTCAGCACCTGGCCGTAATGCCGGCGGTGCAGCCACGCCTGCGGACGAAGGATCAGGGGGACAGAATCCAGCGGGGGTAAGCTCATGGCGACGATCTCTTATGACGTTCACGGTAAATATTTTTGGCGATAGAGATGACCACCGCCAGGGCAAAAAGCAGCGAAAGCCCGGTGGCCAGCCAGAAGGTGCCCCCGGTGAGCAGACTCCCGGCCCAGGAATAAACGATAGTCGCCGGGAGCTGGCCCACGCCGGTGGCCAGCATAAAGGGCCAGAAGCGCAGCGAGGTTAGTCCGGCGGCATAGCTGACCGGGTCAAACGGGACAAACGGCAGCAGGCGGCAGACCAGGATCGTCTGCGGGCCAAAGCGGGTGAAATAGCCGTCGGCACTGCGCAGCACCGCGCGGCCGGTGAGTTTCTCCACCACTTCGCGCCCCAGCGCTCTGGCGATGCAGAAGCAGAGCCCGGCCCCGACCATAGCGCTGAACCACGACAGCGCCCCGCCCCAGAAGGCGCCGAACAGGGCGGCGTTCGCCAGGGTAATCAGGAAAGCCGGCAGCGGAGCGACGATCGCCTGGAGGATCATCAGCGCAAATGAGACCAGCGCGGCCTGCGGCCCCCAGGCGGCGATAAACCCTCTGACCTGCTGCGGATCCAGGGAGGCTAACGCCGTCAGACTCTGCTGCAGAAAGGTACGCCCGCCAGGGAACCACAGCCAGGCGGCCAGAGCGGCGGCGACCACGACGGCAAGGGCCAGCCGGGCGCGGCGCAGGTGACGGCGATCAGGTTGGGTCATGGCGCACCTCCTCACTGCACGCCGCCACGCGACGGGCGCGGGCAAACCGTTTGCCTATCTGCACCAGGGCAAACAGCAGCCCGCCGGCGAGGCTCAGTTTTAGCGCGAAGGCGAGGGTCACCCCCTCGCGGGCCAGTTCGCTGGCCATCACCGAATAGATGACCAGACCCGGCAGGGTGGTCACGGCCGAGATCAGGGTAAAGGGCCAGAAGCGGATCGCCGTCAGGCCGTAGGCGTAATTCTGAATATTGTAGGGAAAGAGCGGCACCAGGCGGGTGAGGATCAGGAAATCGCAGCCGCTGCGGGCGATACCGCGCTCAATCGCCTGAAAGACGGTGGTATGGCCCACATAGCGCTGCAGCAGATCGCGCCCAAGCCAGCGGGCGATTAAAAACGACAGCGAAGAGGCGAGGGTGGCGGCGGCAAACGAGAGCAGGGAGCCTGTTAGCGGGCCGAAGAGCATCCCGCCGGCGATCACCAGCAGGCTGCCGGGGATCAGACACAGGGTGGCAATGATAAACAGCGCAGCATAGACCAGATATCCCCAGGCGCCCTGATGGCGGAGGGTGTCCTGAAGCAGATGCAGATGAGTCAGCAGATCGTGGAGACCGACGCGGTGGCTGATAACGGCCAGCGTGGCCACCAGCGCGAGAAGTCCCAGCCCTTTACCAATGGCCGGATGACGGCTTCTTTTGCATGAGAGGTGCTCCTGTACAGTCTGGACGCAGTGGACATCAAAAAGTGCGCGCGACAGTATCCTGTTCCGACGACCGTCACAATGGTTTACCGTCGCTTTGTTGATTTTGCTCAGGAAATTCTGCCCCCCGCACAGCGGGAGGCGAGAGAAGGGCGTGAATTATGGCCGGAAGGTGGCCCACACCGGCGCGTGGTCGGACGGTTTTTCCATCCCGCGGATCTCGTAATCGATCCCGGTTTCCACGCAGCGCTGCGCCAGAGGCTGGCTGGCCAGCAGCAGATCGATGCGCAGCCCACGGTTATCGTCGAAGCCTTTGGAGCGGTAATCAAACCACGAGAAATGCTCATGATTGTCGGGGTTAGCCTGACGCCAGGTATCCACCAGGCCCCAGCCCAGCAGGCGGTCCATCCATTCCCGTTCTTCCGGCAGGAAGGAACATTTGCCGGTGCGCAGCCAGCGTTTGCGGTTCTCTTCACCGATACCGATGTCCAGATCGGTAGGACTGATGTTCATATCGCCCATGATCAGCACCGGATTCTCTTTGTTGAGCTCGGTCTCCAGATAGTTCTGCAGATTCTGATAGAACGCCGCTTTGGCCGGGAATTTGGTTTCATGATCGCGGCTTTCACCCTGCGGGAAATAGCCGTTAATCACTGTGACGTTGCCGAAGGGCGACGGGATCTCCGCCATAATGATGCGGCGCTGAGCCTCTTCGCCATCGTCCGGGAAACCGCGGCGGACGGCAATCGGCGTCTCTTTGGTCAGCAGCGCGACGCCATAATGGCCTTTCTGCCCGTGATAAAAGACGTTATAGCCGAGCCTGGCGACCTCTTCGAGAGGGAACATGTCGTCGTGAACTTTGGTTTCCTGCAGGCCAATCACGTCCGGCTGGTGTTTTTCGACGATGGCGGCCAGTTGGTGTGGGCGGGCACGCAGGCCGTTGATATTAAAAGAGACGAATTTCATAGTCGCTGCCACTGTGCAAGGTGAATAGTGCAGGGATGGTAGCAGAAATTCGCCAGGCTGGCTGCCACCGGATGCGTCATTCTGCCAATCGCTGCGCATGAGCGTGCCGTGGGTGCCCCTTTTGCGGGCATGCCGCGCCAAAAAAGGGCAAATAGATACGATAAATTTCGCAGAGGATCACAATTACAGAATTATATCTTACCGTTGCATAATTTATCTTCTTTAATCACTGTTTATCCCCCTTTGTCGGATACTTATTCACTAAATATGCATTTTATGTGAATAGCGTTCAGCTGTAACTCATTGATTCTGCGTTATCTCATCTGATTTATGCATTTTTATCGCTGGCTGGCACGAACCGTGCAATCTACATTTACAGCGTAATAACTCATATTTATTAACATTATTGCTACTTTTAATTTACCGGAAGAGGTCGATATGTCTCAGTCAATTACGCGTAACCACTTTGATGAATGGATGATGCCGGTCTACGCGCCAGCGGCGTTTATTCCGGTGCGGGGCGCCGGGTCACGGCTGTGGGATCAGCAGGGCAAAGAGTATATCGATTTTGCCGGCGGCATCGCCGTGAACGCGCTGGGGCATGCCCATCCGCGTCTGGTGCAAGCCCTGACCGACCAGGCCGGCAAGTTCTGGCATACCGGCAACGGCTACACCAATGAGCCGATCCTGCGTCTGGCCAAAATGCTTATCGATGCTACCTTCGCCGACCGGGTCTTCTTCTGTAACTCCGGCGCCGAGGCCAATGAGGCAGCGCTCAAGCTGGCGCGTAAATATGCCCACGATCGCTTTGGCAGCGAGAAAAGTGGCATCGTCGCCTTTCAGAACGCTTTCCACGGGCGGACGCTGTTCACCGTCTCGGCGGGCGGTCAGCCGGCCTATTCCCGGGATTTCGCCCCGCTGCCGCCGCAGATCCAGCATGCCGTATTTAACGATCTCGAGTCGGCAAAGGCCTTAATCAATGACCAGACCTGCGCGGTGATCGTCGAGCCGGTGCAGGGCGAAGGGGGCGTGGTGCCGGCCAGCGTCGAGTTTTTACGCGGCCTGCGTCAGCTTTGCGACCAGCACAACGCCCTGCTGATTTTCGATGAAGTGCAGACCGGGGTCGGGCGCACCGGCGAGCTGTATGCCTATATGCACTACGGCGTGACGCCCGATGTGCTGACCACCGCCAAAGCGCTGGGCGGTGGTTTCCCTATTGGCGCGCTGCTGGCGACAGAGGCCTGCGCCAGCGTGATGACCGTCGGCACCCACGGCACCACCTACGGCGGTAACCCGCTGGCCGGGGCGGTGGCCGGCGAACTGCTGTCGATCGTCAACACCCCGGAAGTGCTCTCCGGCGTCAGACAGCGCCATCAGTGGTTTTGTGAACGCCTGCAGGCAATTAACGCTCGCTATGGCCTGTTCAAGGAGATCCGCGGCCTGGGACTGCTGCTCGGCTGCGTGCTAAACGACGCCTGGGCCGGGAAGGCGAAAACCCTCAGTAACCTGGCGGCGGAAGAGGGGGTGATGATTCTGATCGCCGGCGCCAACGTGGTGCGTTTCGCGCCGGCGCTGAACGTCAGTGAAGAAGAGGTGAACAGCGGGCTGGATCGCGTCGAGCGGGCCTGCGCGCGTTTCGTGGCAGGAGTCTCATCATGATGGTTATTCGACCGGTGGAGCCGGGCGATTTGCCCGGGCTGATGAAGCTGGCAGCGGAGACCGGCGGCGGGCTGACCTCGCTGCCGGTGGATGAAGCGACCCTCGCGGCACGGATCGCCCGCTCGCAGCAGACCTGGCGCGGCGAGCTACCGAAAAGCGAGCAGGGCTATGTCTTTGTGCTGGAGGAGAGCGAAAGCGGCGCGGTGGTGGGCATCTGCGCGATCGAGGTGGCGGTGGGGCTCAACGATCCCTGGTATAACTACCGGGTCGGCACCCAGGTCCATGCCTCGAAGGAGCTCAACGTCTATCAGGCGCTGCCGACGCTGTTTCTCAGCAACGATCATACCGGCAGCAGCGAGCTGTGCACCCTGTTCCTCGACCCGCAGTGGCGCAAAGAGGGCAATGGCTATCTGCTGTCGAAATCACGCTTCTTATTTATGGCCGCCTTTCGCGAGCGCTTCAATGAGAAGGTGGTCGCCGAGATGCGCGGGGTGATTGACGAGCAGGGCTACTCGCCGTTCTGGGAGAGCCTGGGCAAACGCTTTTTCGCCATGGAGTTTTCCCGTGCCGACTACCTGTGCGGCACCGGACAGAAGGCTTTCATTGCCGCCCTGATGCCCAAGCATCCGCTGTATATCGATTTCCTTTCCCCTGAGGCACAGGCGGTGATCGGCAAGGTTCATCCGCAGACCGCCCCGGCCCGGACGGTGCTGGAGAAAGAGGGGTTCCGCTACCTGAACTACATCGATATTTTCGACGGCGGCCCGACTCTGGAGTGCGACATCGACCGGGTGCGGGCGATCCGCAAAAGCCGTCTGGTGACTACCGAGGCAGGTGAAACCCCGCCCGGTGACTGGCCGCTGTGCCTGGTGGCGAATGAACAGTATCACCAGTTCCGCGCTCTGCTGGTGCATGCCGATCCGGATGGCGACACCCTGACCCTCAGCGCCCGCGAACTGGATATGCTGAAGTGTCATGCCGGCGACCAGGTGCGCATGGTGCGCCTGATCCCTGAGGAGAAAACTGCATGAGTCTGTGGATTAACGGCGAGTGGCGGCCCGGCCGTGGGCCAGGTTTCAGTAAACAGGATCCGGTTAACCTGAAGGTTGTCTGGCAGGGCGAGGCGGCGGATGCCGGGCAGGTTGCCGAGGCGGGGGGGGGGGGG
>NZ_GL882854.1:11157-15642 GCF_000195655.1 Klebsiella sp. MS 92-3 | reverse complement strand
GTCCTGGGCGCGGCTGCCGTTTGCCGCCCGTCAGGCGATCGTTGAAAAGTTTGCCGCTCTGCTGGAAGCCAGTAAGGCGGAGCTGACGGCGGTTATCGGCGCCGAGACCGGAAAGCCGCGCTGGGAGGCGGCCGGGGAAGTGACGGCGATGATCAACAAGGTGGCGATCTCGGTGAAGGCCTACCACGTCCGCACCGGCGAACAGCACAGCGACCTGCCCGACGGCGCCGCCACGCTGCGTCACCGGCCGCACGGCGTACTGGCGGTGTTTGGCCCCTATAACTTTCCCGGCCATCTGCCGAACGGGCACATCGTGCCGGCGCTGCTGGCGGGCAATACCGTGGTCTTTAAACCCAGCGAACTCACCCCGCGCAGCGGCGAAGCGGTGGTGAAACTATGGCAGCAGGCCGGCCTGCCCGCCGGGGTGCTCAACCTGGTGCAGGGCGGTCGGGAAACCGGCGAGGCGCTCAGCGGCCAGGCGGATATCGACGGACTGCTGTTTACCGGCAGCTCAACCACCGGTTTTCATCTGCATCGCCAACTGGCCGGGCAACCGCAGAAGATCCTCGCGCTGGAGATGGGCGGCAATAACCCGCTGATCGTCGACGATCCGCGGGACGTGGATGCCGCGGTGCATCTGACCATCCAGTCCGCCTTTATTACCGCTGGCCAGCGCTGCACCTGCGCCCGGCGTCTGCTGGTCCGACGCGGAGAGGCGGGCGATGCCTTCCTCTCCCGGCTGGTGACGGTGAGCCAACGGCTGATCCCGGCGGCGTGGGACGCCGAGCCGCAGCCGTTTCTCGGCGGGCTTATCTCTGAACAAGCCGCGCAGAAAGTGCATCAGGCCTGGCTGCAGCGGGTCGCCGCTGGCGCGGTCACCCTGCTGGAGCCGCGGTTATTGCAGGCCGGGACGTCGCTGCTAACGCCGGGGATTGTCGACATGAGCGACGTGGCCAATGTCGAGGATGAAGAGGTGTTTGGCCCGCTGCTTGGGGTCTGGCGCTACGACACTTTCGAGGAGGCGATTGCCTTAGCCAACACTACCCGCTTCGGCCTCTCCTGTGGGTTAATCTCCCCGGAACGGGAGAAGTTCGATCGACTGCTGCTCGAGGCGCGGGCAGGGATAGTTAACTGGAACAAACCGCTGACCGGGGCGGCGAGTACCGCGCCGTTCGGCGGCACCGGGGCGTCCGGTAACCATCGTCCGGGGGCTTGGTATGCCGCCGATTATTGCGCCTGGCCGATGGCCAGCCTTGAATCGCCGACCCTGACGCTGCCCGCCAGCCTGAGCCCGGGGCTCGACTTTCTGGCCGGGGAGGCGTCATGACCGCCCGCGAAGTCAACTTTGACGGTCTGCCCGGGCTGACCCATCACTACGCCGGGCTCTCCTTTGGCAATGAGGCTTCCACCCGGCATCGCTATCGGGTGTCTAACCCGCAGCTGGCGGCCAAGCAGGGGCTGAAAAAAATGAAAGCCCTCGCCGACGCTGGCTACCCGCAGGCGGTGATCCCGCCGCAGGAGCGTCCCAACGTGCCGCTTCTGCGCCAGCTGGGCTTTAGCGGCAGCGATGAGCAGGTGGTGGCCCGGGTGGCGCAGCAGGAGCCGGATCTGCTGTCGGCGGTGAGTTCGGCCTCGGCGATGTGGGTGGCGAACGCGGCGACGGTGTGTCCCTCCGCCGATTCGCTGGATGGCCTGGTGCACCTGACGGTGGCGAATCTGCAGGATAAATTCCACCGCGCCAGCGAAGCACCGACCACAGAGGCGCTGCTGCAGACGATTTTCCCCGACCGCACGCGATTTGCTATCCACCCGGCGCTGCCCGCCTCGGCCTGGTTTGGCGACGAAGGGGCGGCGAACCATAATCGTCTCGGCGGCGAGTATGGCGCTCCCGGCGTCCAGCTCTTTGTCTATGGCCGCCGCCGGGGGAGCGAGGAGGCGCCGCGTCGCTATCCGGCGCGGCAAACCCTTGAGGCCAGCCAGGCGGTAGCGCGCCTCAATCAGGTCAATCCCCGCCAGCTGATCTTCGCCCGCCAGCATCCGGCGGCGATCGACACGGGGGTTTTTCATAACGACGTCATCGCGGTGAGCAACCGTCAGGTCCTGTTCTGCCATGAGCAGGCCTTTGCCGACCAGACCGCGCTTCTCCAGCAGCTGGCGCAGCGGGTGCCGGGTTTTACGCCGCTGGTGGTTCCCGCCAGCCGGGTCTCGGTGGCAGAGGCGGTTGCCACCTATCTGTTCAACAGCCAGCTGGTGAGCCGGGCGGATGGCAGCATGGCGCTTATCCTGCCTCAGGAAGCGCAGGAGCATGCCGGCGTCTGGGAATACCTCAATGAGCTGCTGGCCGGGGATAACCCTATCGCCGACCTGCGGGTGTTCGATCTGCGCGAGAGCATGGCCAACGGCGGCGGTCCGGCGTGCCTGCGCCTGCGGGTGGTGTTGACGGCCGAGGAGTATCAGGCGGTCAATCCGCACGTCCTGATGAACGATACGCTGTTTGCCACCCTCAATGACTGGGTGGATCGCTACTATCGCGATCGTCTCACCCAGGCCGACCTCGCCGACCCGCAGCTGCTGCGGAAAGGGCGCGACGCGCTGGATCGGTTGACCCAGATCCTGCAGCTCGGTTCGGTTTATCCATTTCAGCAATAAGGGGGCGCGGTGGAACATTTTCTGGCATTAACCCTGGCGGGGCGATTGCCCCATCACTTTCACGGCGAGACGGCTTATTTCCGCTGGCACTGGCAGGGGGAGGGGATCCTTGAGCTGACGCCGCATGCGCGCTGCGAGCGCGGGCTGGTACTTTCCTGCGCCATTCATGGCAACGAAACGGCGCCGGTGGAGATAGTCGACCAGCTGGTGCAGCGACTGGTCCGGGAGGCGCTCCCGCTGCGCTGGCGGCTGCTGGTGATCGTCGGAAACCCACCAGCGCTGCGGGCGAATAAGCGCTATCTGCACAGCGATATGAACCGCATGTTTGGCGAGCGCTGGCGGCAGTTTCCGCTCAGTGAGGAGACGCAGCGGGCGCAGCGGCTGGAGCAGGCGGTGGCCCGCTTTTATCGCGACCACGATGGCCCGCGCTGGCACCTCGATCTGCATACCGCGATCCGCGGGTCGCTACATCCGCGCTTCGGCGTGCTCCCGGCCCGCGATACGCCGTGGGAGGAGGATTTTCTTCACTGGCTGGGCGGCGCCGGGCTGGAGGCGCTGGTGTTTCATCGCCAGCCCGGCGGGACCTTCACCCACTTCAGCTGCGAACGGTTCGCGGCGCTGGCCTGCACCCTTGAGCTGGGCAAAGCGCTGCCGTTGGGGGAAAACGATCTGACGCAGTTTGCCGCCGTCCAGCGGGCGCTCTCCCGGCTGCTGGTGGGGGATCTGGCCATTGCCGACGCCCCGGCGCCGCTGCGCTACCGGGTGGTACAGCAGCTAACCCGCCATAGCGATGATTTCCGCTTGCATATGGCGGATCAGACGCTGAACTTCACCCCCTTCGAACCCGGCACGCTGCTGGCGGAGGAGGGCGAGACGCGGTATGTGGTGGGGCCTGAGCCGGAGTATGTTCTGTTTCCTAACCCGACGGTGGCGAAAGGACTGCGCGCCGGCCTGATGCTGGAGAAATTATCCTGAGGGCAAGCCGTCCGCCGGGCGGCCTGCTTTATTTCGCGCGTCTTTTTTCGCCATCTTATTTTTTTCGTGCTCCAGTGTAAATTTGCAGATTATTCCTGGTAAAATGCTTTGTTTTTAATCTCCCCTCCTTTATACTCTCCATAATTTCTCTGCAAAACAGTAAGTTATTTATTTTTTATTGCAATTCTTCGGCTAAATTCCTTATTTTCTCCATAATTGGCGAGAAACTGTTTTTTACACTTTCATTGTTTTACTCTTGCTCTGACTAATTGACGATTAACGTCGTAAAGTTAATCTCGTCAACACGGCAACGCGCCGTAAGAATAACGTAAAGTAAGGATTGAATGATGAAGAAACTCACTGCACTGTTTGTTGCCTCTACTCTGGCTCTGGGCGCGGCTAACCTGGCACACGCCGCCGATACCACCACCGCGCCGAGCGACAGCAAGCCGATGATGATGCATCATAAAGGCGGCCCGGGTCAGCATGACATGATGTTTAAAGGCCTGAACCTGACCGATGCGCAGAAGCAGCAGATCCGCGACATCATGAAGAGCCAGCGCGAAAATATGAAACGTCCGTCCCTTGAAGAACGCCGCGCGATGCACGATCTGATCGCCAGCGACACCTTCGATAAGGCGAAGGCGGAAGCGCAGATCGATAAGATGGAAGCGCAGCATAAAGCGATGGCGCTGTCCCGCCTGGAAACGCAGAACAAGATCTACAACATTCTGACCCCAGAGCAGAAAAAACAGTTCAATGCTAATTTTGAGAAGCATCTGACAGAACGCAACGCGCCGGCAGGTAAAATGCCTGCACCTGCTGAATAATGTAGCGCACTGAATCAAGACCGCCGGTCTT
>NZ_GL882854.1:8526-11015 GCF_000195655.1 Klebsiella sp. MS 92-3 | reverse complement strand
GGGGGGGTTTTTTATTGGTGGCTTCTCAGCCAAGCGGATGCAGCGGATAGTCTCCGCTGAGCAAAGGCTTACAGAGGATCTTGTAACCATCCTGGTCAAATCCGGCGGGCAGACGGGTCAACTCCGCCGCCTGGTCGAGCGATTCAACGGCGCCCAGCCACAGCCAGTTATGAATGACGTGATACTGCGTCATGTCCGGGCCGCGCTCCTCCAGCGCCACGGGCCCCGCCCACGGCCAGCACACCAGCTGCAGTCTGCTCATCTGCGCCAGCAGGCGCTCTCTGTGCGCCTCCACGCTCTCCTTTCCACAGCAGGCCCCGGCGCAGCGGCCCAGCGCGGAGCGAAAGCAGGCGCGGCCGCGGCTGAGCGGTTCCAGACCAAGCAGGCCATAACAGAGGCGCTGTTCGTCAGCGAGGCTCTGCAGCATCTGCAGCGCCGCCCGCCGGTTGGCGAACAGGCCATAGAGATGCTGCTGGTGCGAGAAATCAACCTCACGGGCATAGACAATCTGCGGCCGGTCGTCCGCAAGTAGCCAGGCGCAGAGCTGCTTGTTACGCCGTAGCCGCTTGTTAAACAGCGGCTGCTGCTCTTTAATCAACCGCGCCTCCAGCAGCAGCGCTCCCAGCTCGCCAGCGGTGCGCTGCCAGGTGATACGCCGCGACTGACGCAGCATCGCGGCCTCTTCAGGGGTGCGCAGGTGGGATAACACCCGGCTGCGGAGGTTGACGCTCTTACCGATATAGAGCGGCATCGTGTCGCTGTCGCCGTGAAACTGATAGACGCCCGGCAGCTTCGGCAGCGCCTCCAGCCACGGGCGAAGATGTTCGGGATATTCATAGATCGCCGCCGCCTCAAACTCGAGACGCGGGGCTGATTGCTTTCTGGCCACAATAACTCCTGGTACTGTCTATCCATCCAGTATAGCAGGCCATTTTTGCGGCGAAAAGGACAAAAAATAACCCCGGCGCAGGCCGGGGCGGGGGGAGAGACTATTTTTTCCAGAAATCGTCAAAGACGGTGATCGGCGGCCGACGCTTGTGTTCGGTTTTCAGATACCAGCCCTCGATCGTTTTGGCGATGCTCGGGTCCAGCGTTTTGCCTTCCAGATAATCGTCGATGTTCTCGTAGGTGACACCCAGGGCCACTTCATCCGGCAGGGAGGGGCGATCGTCTTCCAGGTCGGCGGTGGGCAGCTTCTTATACAGATGTTCCGGGCAGCCGAGATGGGCCAGCAGCTGTTTGCCCTGACGTTTGTTCAGGCGGAAAATTGGGTTGATGTCGGTGCCGCCGTCGCCATATTTGGTGAAAAAGCCGGTAATCGCTTCCGCCGCATGGTCGGTACCGACCACAACTCCTTTGGTCATTCCGGCGATGCTGTACTGGGCCTTCATTCGCTCACGGGCTTTTTCATTTCCGCGAACGAAGTCGCTCAGTTCGATGCCTGCTTCGCGCAGCGCCTGTTCGCTGGCCAGCACCGCAGCTTTAATATTGACTGTCAACACCCGGTCAGGCTGGATAAATGCGATGGCGTCCTGGCAGTCCTGCTCATCAGCCTGCACGCCATAGGGTAAACGGACGGCGATAAACTGCAGGCTACTGTCGCCGGTTTCGGCACGCAGTTCGTTAATCGCTATCTGGCACAGTTTTCCCGTCAGGGTGGAGTCCTGACCGCCGCTGATACCCAGCACCAGCGATTTAATAAACGGGTAGGTCTGCAGGTATGACTTCAGGAAATCGACGCTGCGGCGGATCTCGCCTGCGACATCAATCTGCGGCTTTGCGCCCAGCGCCTGAATAATCTCTTGTTGTAGCGTCATCGCGCCCTCCGAAAGTGAATCTGTTTGGCAAGCTGTTGGCTTAAAGCTACCTCTTTGCCGCTGAAACGACAAGGACCGGGGTTTTGACTGCCGGAAAAGAAGGCAATCAATGACATAGGTTTTCATTATAGATGCTGTACCGCGCATTGCGCCGCCGTCCGACGTCGGCAGATCAATCCTGTTTACGCAATAACATAACCTGACATGATTTCGCTGTTCGGCTTGAAAAATAACACTATTTATTCCAGGCTTATCGTTACACAGTAGAAAAGAGGAACCAAAATGAACAAAAGCTTAGCAGGAATACTGGGCGTCACCGTCGCGTTAACCTTACTGGCGGGCTGTACCGCTTACGATCGTACCAAAGACCAGTTTACCCAGCCGGTGGTGAAAGATGTGAAGAAAGGGATGTCGCGTCAGCAGGTGATGCAGATCGCCGGCAAACCTTCAACGGAAGTCACCATGGTCCATGCCCGCGGCACCTGCCAGACCTATATCCTCGGTCAACGAGATGGTAAAGTTGAAACCTACTTTGTGGCCCTCGACGAAACGGGTCACGTCATGAACTCCGGCTACCAGACCTGCGCCGAGTATGATACCGACCCGCGCAACGCCAGGTAAGCTTCCTACTGTTTACTGACTTCTACGTAAGCCCCCCCCCCCCGCGGGGGG
>NZ_GL882854.1:2887-8468 GCF_000195655.1 Klebsiella sp. MS 92-3 | reverse complement strand
CCCCCCGCCCCCCCCCCGGGGGGGGGGGGGCCTTTTTTGTGAGTAATGATGCTTATTTAATTGCGCGAATTATTTGGATGAAAATGTGAGGGTAGTCAAAACCGGAGGTCAATGAGAGACAATTCTGTTCAACAGCGAATTATCCTGGCGGCTCAGCTTGCCGTATACTCAACTCATAAACAGAATTAACCGGATGTTACCAGTCTTACCGGCTCTCAGCGGTTACTGAAGGCCCTGGTCTCACACATTGAGGAAGCGTTCATGGAAAAGAAACACATTTATCTCTTCTGCTCGGCAGGCATGTCCACGTCACTGCTGGTCTCCAAAATGCGGGCGCAGGCGGAAAAATATGAAGTCCCGGTCATTATTGAAGCCTATCCCGAAACCCTCGCGGGCGAAAAAGGGCCGGAAGCCGACGTAGTATTATTAGGGCCACAAATTGCGTATATGTTACCGGAAATTCAGCGCCTGCTGCCGAATAAACCGGTTGAAGTTATCGACTCCCTTCTCTATGGCAAAGTTGATGGTTTAGGGGTATTGAAAGCCGCCGTCGCGGCTATTAAGAAAGCTGCAGCACAATAATTTTAACTTTTAAAACTCGATGTATTTTGACGCCTGGCGGCTGCCTGTTGCCGGACGTCAAAAAATAATGAGTTTATTTTCCCGTCAAAGAGTAATTTCATACATCATCGCCGTAATAGTTTATTGCGGCTTTTAAGGGTATTGACTATGAGTAAAGTGATCGATTCGCTTGAAAAGGTACTCCTTCCTTTTGCAGTGAAAATAGGAAAGCAGCCGCATATTAATGCAATAAAAAATGGATTTATTAAATTAATGCCGTTGACCCTCGCCGGGGCCATGTTTGTGTTAATTAACAACGTTTTTCTGAGCTTCGGCGAAGGCTCTTTCTTTTATTCCATGGGCATTCGCCTGGATGCCTCCACCATTGAAACCTTAAACGGCTTTAAGGCTATCGGCGGAAACGTCTATAACGGCACCCTCGGGATTATGTCGCTAATGGCGCCGTTCTTTATCGGCTCCGCGCTGGCGGAAGAGCGCAAAGTTGACCCGATGGCAGCTGGCCTGCTGGCGGTGGCGGCCTTCATGACCGTGACCCCGTATAGCGTGGGCGAAGCCTATGCGGTGGGCGCCAACTGGTTGGGCGGGCAGAACATCATCTCCGGGATGATTATCGGTCTGGTCGTTGCGGAACTGTTCACCTTCGTGATCCGTCGCAACTGGGTGATTAGACTGCCGGACAGCGTGCCGGGGTCGGTATCACGCTCTTTCTCAGCGCTGATCCCGGGCTTCTTGATCCTCTCCATCTTCGGCATTATCTCGTGGGCCCTGGCGAGCTATGGCAGCAACTTCCACCAGATCATCATGGACTCTATCTCGACGCCGCTGGCGGCGATGGGCAGCGTGGTTGGCTGGGCATACGTTATCTTTAACTCTCTGCTGTGGTTCTTCGGTGTGCACGGTTCTCTGGCGCTTACCGCCCTGGATAACGGCATCATGACGCCGTGGGCGCTGGAAAACATCGCGCTGTACAACCAGTACGGCTCTGTTGATGCGGCCATCGAAGCGGGCAAACAGTTCCACTTCTGGGCTAAGCCGATGCTCGACTCCTACATCCTGCTGGGTGGCTCCGGGGCGACGCTGGGTCTGATTATCGCCATCTTTATCGCTTCTCGCCGCGCTGACCATCGTCAGGTTGCTAAGCTGGCGCTGCCGTCAGGCATCTTCCAGATTAACGAACCGATTCTGTTTGGTCTGCCGATCATCATGAACCCGGTGATGTTCATCCCGTTCGTGCTGGTTCAGCCGATTCTGGCGGCCATTACGCTGGCGGCCTACAGCCTGGGGATTATCCCACCGGTGACCAACCTGGCGCCGTGGACTATGCCGACCGGTTTGGGAGCGTTCTTTAACAGTAACGGCAGCGTTGCCGCCCTGCTGGTGGCCCTGTTCAACCTTGGCGTCGCTACCCTGGTCTACCTGCCGTTTGTGGTGCTGTCGAATAAAGCGCAGACCGTTATCGAGCAGGAAGAGAGCGAAGAAGACATCGCTAACGCACTGAAATTCTGATACCGCGCGGTACGGGCAGCGTCCCGTACCGCCTGATAAATGAGGGAAATATTATGTTTGATCTGGACAACATCGACGCGGTAGAGACCCCGGAAAATGACCTCGAAGAGGTAGTGATGGGGCTGATTATCAACTCCGGACAAGCCCGTAGCCTGGCCTATGGCGCGCTGAAGCAGGCGAAGCAGGGCGACTTTGCCGCAGCGAAAGCGATGATGGAGCAGTCGCGCCAGGCGCTGAGCGAGGCGCATCGCGTGCAGACCCAGCTTATCGAAAGCGACGAGGGCGAAGGGAAAATGAAGGTCAGCCTGGTGCTGGTGCATGCCCAGGACCATCTGATGACCTCCATGCTGGCTCGTGAGCTGGTGGCCGAATTGATTGAGCTGCACGAGAAGGTACAATAGGCCATCGCGACGATGAGGCAGCCCAGAATGATGACCACCGAGATCAGTACCGCCAGAGAACAACAGCTGTTCAACGGGAAGAACTTTCATGTGGTCATCTATAACAAAACGGAAAGCGTGAGCGGGCTTCACCAGCATGATTACTACGAATTTACCGTGGTGTTAACCGGGCGCTATTACCAGGAGATCAATGGCAAACGGGTGCTGCTGGAGCGCGGGGATTTCGTCTTTATCCCGATGGGCTCGCACCACCAGAGCTTTTACGAGTTCGGGGCGACGCGCATCCTTAACGTCGGCATCAGCAGACGCTTCTTTGAGAAACACTACCTGCCACTGCTGCCGTTTGGTCTGGTGGCTTCGCAAGTCTACGCCGTGC
Organism: Klebsiella sp. MS 92-3; assembly: GCF_000195655.1. Classification (NCBI taxonomy): domain Bacteria; kingdom Pseudomonadati; phylum Pseudomonadota; class Gammaproteobacteria; order Enterobacterales; family Enterobacteriaceae; genus Klebsiella; species Klebsiella sp. MS 92-3. The sequence goes on along the minus strand of NZ_GL882854.1, from coordinate 5,603 downwards.
AGAGCGCTTTTCTCGGCTACGTTGAGTCGGTCATCGCCTCACTCAATTTTCGCGAAACGGAATTTGACGAATTTATCGAGCTGGTCTCCTTTTATGTCATTAACCGTTTACGCCACTATCGTGAAGAGCCGGTTGCCGACGTGACGCCGCAATGGTTAAAAAATACCGTGGAAGCCATGCATGATAAGCTGAAATTCGGTGAAGGCGCTCTCGAAAATATGGTTCGCTTATCCGGAAAAACGCAGGAATATTTAACCCGGGCGACCCAGCGCTATTATGGTAAAACGCCGATGCAGATAATTAATGATATCCGTATCAACTTTGCCAAAAAACAGCTGGAAATTACCAATTATTCGGTGACGGATATTGCGTATGAATCAGGTTACAGCAGCCCGAGCTTGTTTATTAAAACCTTTAAAAAACTGACGTCGTTTACGCCGAGCAGTTATCGCAAACATTTGACCAGTATTAATTAAACCCGCGCGGCGTTCGCCGCCAGGTTTATACCGAAAATCATTCAAGTTAACTGTCCGCATTGTTGCGGAGAGCGGCCTGCGTCCAGGCGCAGCGCCTAAGGGAGAAAAAGATGAGCCAGAAATTAAAAGTAGTCACTATTGGCGGCGGCAGCAGCTATACCCCGGAATTACTGGAAGGATTTCTGAAACGTTATCATGAACTGCCGGTAAGCGAACTGTGGTTGGTAGACGTCGAAGAGGGCCAGGAGAAGCTCGATATTATCCACGCGCTGTGCCAGCGGATGGTAGAAAAAGCCGGCGTGCCGATGAAAGTCTATAAAACGCTGGATCGCCGCGCAGCGCTGCAGGGCGCAGATTTCGTCACCACCCAGCTGCGCGTGGGCCAGCTGAAGGCGCGTGAAAAAGATGAGCGCATCCCGCTGAGCCACGGCTACCTGGGCCAGGAGACCAACGGGGCGGGCGGGTTGTTTAAAGGACTGCGCACCATCCCGGTGATTTTCGATATCGTGAAAGATGTGCAGGAAATTTGCCCCGACGCATGGATCATCAACTTCACCAACCCGGCGGGCATGGTCACCGAGGCGGTCTATCGCCACACCAATTTCAAACGCTTTATCGGCGTGTGCAACATTCCTATCGGCATGAAGATGTTCATCACCGACGTGCTGCAGCTGAGCCCGAGCGATGAGCTGAATATCGACCTGTTTGGTCTGAACCACCTGGTGTTCGTCCGCGACGTGCTGGTTAACGGCGTCTCGCGCTTCGATGAACTGCTGGACGGCGTGGCCTCCGGCCGTCTGACCGCGAACTCGGTGAAAAACATCTTCGACCTGCCGTTTAGCGAAGGGCTGATCCGCTCCCTGCGCCTGATCCCATGCTCTTACCTGCTCTACTACTTTAAGCCAAAAGAGATGCTGGCGATTGAGATGGGCGAGTACTACAAAGGCGGTGCGCGCGCCCAGGTGGTGCAGAAGGTGGAGAAACAGCTGTTCGAGCTGTATAAAAACCCGGATCTTAACGTTAAGCCGAAGGAGCTGGAGCAGCGCGGCGGGGCCTATTACTCTGATGCCGCTTGCGAAGTAATCAATGCCATCTATAACGACAAGCAGACTGAGCACTATGTGAATATCCCGCATCATGGCCATGTCGATAATATCCCGGCGGACTGGGCGGTAGAGATGAGCTGCACCTTAGGCCGCGACGGCGCGAAGCCGACGCCGCGCATTACTCATTTCGATGAGAAGGTGTTAGGGCTTATCTACACCATCAAGGGGTTCGAAGTGGCGGCCAGCCAGGCGGCGATCAGCGGTGAGCTGAACGATGTCCTGTTGGCGCTGAACTTAAGCCCGCTGATCCATTCCGATCGTGACGCCGAACAGCTGGCGCGGGAGATGATTCTGGCGCATGAAAAATGGCTGCCGAACTTTGCGGCGACGATCGAAAAACTAAAATCGTAACGGGAGTAGCAAATGGAACGCGTATTGATCGTCAATGCCGACGACTTCGGCCTCAGTAAAGGGCAGAACTACGGCATTATCGAGGCCTGTCGCAACGGCGTGGTGACATCGACCACCGCGCTGGTCAACGGCGCGGCCATTGACCACGCCGCCCAGCTGGGCCGCAGTACTCCGGAGCTGGCGGTCGGTATGCACTTTGTACTGACGCTGGGCGAGCCGCTGTCGGCCATGCCGGGATTAACCCGCGATGGCCGGCTGGGCAAATGGATCTGGCAGCAGGCGGAAGAAGATAGCCTGCCGCTGGAAGAGATCGCCCACGAGCTGGCGTGTCAGTACCATCGTTTTGTCGAACTCTTCGGCCATGAGCCGACGCATATCGACAGCCATCACCATGTGCATATGTTCGCCCAGATTTATCCCATCGTCGCGGCCTTTGCCCGCGAGAAGGGCATTGCGTTACGCATTGACCGCCAGGTGGCGGCGCAGAGTGGGCTCGACCAGCAGGCGGCGCGCAGCAGCGCCGGCTTCAGCAGCGAGTTTTACGGCGAAGCGGTCTCTGAGGAACTGTTTCTGCAGACGCTGGATGCCTCCATTGCCCGCGGGGAGCGCTCCCTGGAGGTGATGTGTCATCCGGCTTATGTCGATCGGATCATTATGGGCAGCGCCTACTGCTATCCGCGACTGGATGAGCTTGATGTGCTGACAGCTGCCTCGCTGAAAGCGGCGGTGGCCGACCGGGGTTATCGTCTGGGAACCTACCGCGACGTGTAAGCCCGACGGGGG
>NZ_GL882854.1:0-2753 GCF_000195655.1 Klebsiella sp. MS 92-3 | reverse complement strand
GGGCTTTTTACTACGCCGGAATAGCGGCGATTTTCGGGCTTCTCGACCACACGCGGTGGGCCGTCATCAGGGCGAGCAGTTTGTCCGCCGCTGGCGTGTCGAGCGCATCGGTGACGATGACCCCCTCTTCACCCTGGGTCGGAACATGCAGAACGGACGTCAGCTGCCGCGCATCCCCTGCCAGCAGGATCGGCTTCAGATGTTTATAGGCTTCCAGCAGGTAATAGCGCGCGTCACCGCTCTGACTCAGGGCGCTGAGGTCGCCGCCGGGCACCACCACCGCATCCACCGTCAGCGACGGGGAGCCGGCGAAGGTGCCGGCGATCGGCAGCGGAGAACCATCGTCGGCAATGACTTCGCCCATTCGCGAGTAGAGCAGCTTGCTGTGCACGCCCTGGGCCTGCAGCGCCTGCAGGAGCTGAACCAGATCCTGCGCTGAGGTGCGTTCGTTGAGCAGGACTGCCACCACGCGACCTTTCACATCTCCTTCGGCATCGGCGTAGAGGCTGAGGCTGGGGTCTTTCTCCACGCCATTGACCGGGGCGGGCAGGGTAATGTTGCGCTGATCGTCGCTCAGTTCGATGCCTAAGTTCGCCCCAACCGCTTCCGCAAGCTTAGTATCAATGTGGGCCAGATGATCGACCACCCGCTCGCGGATCCAGGTGCGGACCACTTTGCTGAGTTCGAAGCTGAAACCATCGATAATATGCTGCTGTTCAATCGGCGTCTGGCTCAGCCAGAACAGACGCGGCTGGGCGTAATATTCGCCGAACGAAGGGCTGCGCTGGCGGATTTTTTCGCCGTCGACGCGCTCGGCGAGGGACTCAAAGCCACCGCGTTTGGCGGCAGGCGGCGTCTCGCGCGGCCAGTTGTCGTTAATCGAGTTGGGCTCGTAGTTGGCCGGATTGGTGTCAATGTCCATCCGGTGCATCCCGTCACGCTGGAAATTATGATACGGGCAGGTCGGACGGTTGATGGGGATTTCATGGAAGTTCGGCCCACCCAGGCGGCTAATTTGCGTATCGGTGTAAGAGAAGAGACGCCCCTGCAGCAGCGGATCGTTGCTGAAATCAATGCCCGGGACGATATGTCCGGGATGGAAGGCCGCCTGTTCATTTTCGGCAAAGAAGTTATCCGGGTTGCGGTTGAGGACCATTCTGCCAACCCGCTGCACCGGCACCAGCGCCTCGGGGATCAGCTTGGTGGGATCGAGCAGGTCGAAGTCAAAAGCAAATTCATTCTCTTCGGGGATCAATTGCAGGCCAAGCTCAAATTCCGGGTAGTCCCCGGCTTCGATGGCCTCCCATAGATCGCGGCGATGAAAATCGGGGTCGCGGCCGGTCAGCTTCTGCGCTTCATCCCACACCAGCGACGCCTTGCCGGCGACCGGTTTCCAGTGAAAGCGAACGAAGGTGGCTTTGCCCTCGGCATTAATCAGACGGAAGGTGTGGATCCCGAAGCCTTCCATGGTGCGATAGCTGCGCGGGATGCCGCGATCCGACATCGCCCACATCACGTTGTGCAGCGTTTCCGGCTGCAGGGAAACATAGTCCCAGAAAGTATCGTGGGCGCTCTGCCCCTGTGGGATGGCCCAGTGGGGTTCAGGCTTCACGGCGTGGACAAAGTCGGGGAACTTCATCGCGTCCTGGATGAAGAAGACCGGTGTGTTGTTGCCCACCAGGTCAAAAATCCCTTCGTCAGTGTAAAACTTGGTAGCGAAGCCGCGAATATCACGGACGGTGTCCGCCGACCCCGCGCCGCCCTGCACGGTGGAAAAGCGTACAAACACCGGGGTGATTTTATCGGCTGACGAAAGAAAATCGGCTTTAGTTAACGCAGCCAGGCTTTTGTAGGGCTGGAAGTAGCCGTGGGCGGCAGAGCCGCGGGCATGAACGATACGCTCCGGAATACGCTCGTGGTCAAAGTGGGTGATCTTCTCCCGCAGGATAAAATCTTCCAGCAGCGTTGGGCCGCGGCTACCGGCGCGCAGCGAATTCTGATCGTCAGCAATGCGCACGCCCTGGTTGGTGGTCAGCGGAAAATCTTCCCCCCCTTTGCGTTGCGCCTCCAGGGAATCCAGTTTGCTGTTATGAGTATCGGGCGCTTTCAGGCTGCCTGGGGCGGTGGGTTCGACGCCCGGAGCGGTAGGTTTCGGCGTGGGGCGCCACTCCCGATCGTCCGGCGCCAGCGAATCGAGACCCGGCTGCGCTTCCTCGCTGTCGTGGACCGGTGCCTGCTGTTGGTGAGGGTTCGGGTGCTTATCAGACATTACTCGTCTCCTGCTTTCATTGCTAAAAGTGGTCGTTGATAGACCAAAACCCTTCTAACTATAGAACATTACGCTGTCTGCGCCCGGCGAGGGGGCAGGGAGTTATCCTAAAATGCGCATCGGCGGCGAAGGGGCGACGAACGGGGCCACAATCGGCTATGATAGAGGTTTCTGTTTCCCGCTATGTTTAGTGAATCCATTTGTTATGAAACCATTGCGCCAACAAAATCGCCCTGTCATTAGCTACGTGCCGCGCGTGGAGCCTGCGCCCCCGGAACATGCCGTGAAAATGGACCATTTTCGCGATGTCTGGATTTTGCGCGGGAAGTATGTCGCTTTTCTGCTGATGGGGGAGCATTTCCGTCGCTCACCGGCATTCAGCGTGCCGGAGTCGGCGCAGCGCTGGGCTAACCAGGTGCGTCAGGAAGGTGAGATTGAAGCCTGAGTCGGCTGCAGAAATAAAAAAACCGCTGAATGATCAGCG
>NZ_GL882853.1:35702-37369 GCF_000195655.1 Klebsiella sp. MS 92-3 | reverse complement strand
TCACGCGGACCGGCCTTTTTCTGTGGCGGGAGTGACCTTACACCACCATCCCCAGCAGCAGACAGCCCACCAGGCCGCAGACTGAGATAATGGTTTCCAGCACCGACCAGGACTTGATGGTCTCGCCGATGGTCAGGTTAAAGTACTCTTTGAACAGCCAGAAGCCCGGATCGTTAACATGGGAGAAGATAACGCTGCCGGAGCCAACGGCGATAACCATCAGCTCCGGGCTGACGCCGGTGGTGGCGATCAGCGGCGCGGCGATCCCGCCCGCGGTGATGGCGGCTACGGTCGCCGAACCCAGCGCGATACGCAGCACCGCGGCGATAGACCACGCCATAAACAGCGGAGACATGTTCGATTCGTGCATGATAGAGGCGATGTATTTATCCATGCCGCTATCCACCAGCACCTGCTTGAAGGCGCCGCCGCCGCCGATAATCAACAGCATCATGGCGATGATTTTGATCGAAGAGGTCAGGGTATCGTTGATCTGCTCCATGGAGCGGCCGCGGTTCAAACCGAAGGTGAACAGGGCAATCAGTACCGCAATCAGGGTGGCCATCACCGGGTCGCCGAAGAACTCGGCAATTGGCAGGAAGGCGTGGCCTTTCGGCAGGATCATCTCAGCCACGGCGCGCATCGCCATCAGGATCACCGGAACCAGCGAGGTCCAGACGCTGACGCCAAAGCCTGGCATCTCTTCTTCAGTGAACACTTTCGGGTTATGCAGGCCTTCCGGGATCGGCTTATCTATCCCTTTCAGGAAGCGCGCAAACACCGGTCCCGCCAGGATAACCGTCGGGATAGCCAGAATGGTGCCGTAGAGCAGCGTTTTGCCCATATCGGCATGGAAGATGGTGGCGATCGCGGTCGGACCCGGATGCGGCGGCAGGAAGCCGTGGGTGACGGAGAGCGCGGCTGCCATCGGTACGCCGACGTACAGCAACGGAATACGGGCCGAGGCGGCGATGGTGAACACCAGCGGCAGCATCAGCACGAAGCCCACTTCATAGAACAGGGCGAAGCCAACGGTGAAGCCGGTCAGGACCACCGCCCACTGAATATGCTTCTTACCGAACTTATTGATAAGCGTGGTGGCGATACGCTGGGCGCCGCCGCAGTCTGCCAGCAGCTTACCGAGCATAGCGCCGAAGCCCATGATCAGCGCGAGGCTGCCAAGGGTGCCGCCAACGCCGTTTTTGATGGAGACGATCACTTTATCCAGTGGCATACCCTGCATTAATCCGACGGCGAGCGCCACCAGAACCAGCGCAATGAAGCCGTTCATTTTGAAACGGATCATTAACAGCAACAACAGGGCAACCCCGATAGCAACGATGACTAATGGCATGATTTACCTGGCCTTAATTTGTTATGGGTAACGTCAAAGTTCGAACCTGTAGAGCATCCGCTCCGTCAGGGAGCAAAATAGTCTGGCGCCGTAAACGCTTGCATTATCCTTACCCAGAGAAAGGATAGCTGGCTATTTTTTTGCCGGTGGCGCCTGAAATGGATGATACGGGTAACATGTGAGGGTTGAGAATCACCTGACGGGGGAAAATGTTAAATATGAGACTTAAGTCATACTCTTTCCCCGGTTTTTGCCGGTCATTTAGCGGGAGATGTTGCGCGGTAACACAGAAAGGGCCAGGGAGGACCCGGGG
>NZ_GL882853.1:20435-35592 GCF_000195655.1 Klebsiella sp. MS 92-3 | reverse complement strand
GCGGGGGGGGGGGAGGAAGGGCTTAGTAGTAGGAGTGCTCGCCGCGCTGATGCTCGGTCAGATCGCGAACCCCTTTCAGCTCCGGAAACTCGTTCAGCAGCTGTTTTTCAATACCTTCTTTCAGGGTCACGTCGACCATCGAGCAGCCGTTGCATCCGCCGCCGAACTGCAGGATAGCCAGACCGTCGTCGGTGATCTCCATCAGCGATACGCGGCCGCCGTGGCCCGCCAGCTGCGGGTTAATCTGCGACTGCAGCAGGTACTCGACGCGCTCCATCAGCGGGGCATCGTCAGAGACTTTGCGCATTTTGGCGTTCGGCGCTTTCAGCGTCAGCTGCGAGCCGAGCTGGTCAGTGACGAAATCAATTTCAGCGTCTTCCAGATAGGGCGCGCTGAGCTCATCGACATAGGCGGTCAGCTGTTCAAATTTCAGCGCCGTGTCGGTGTCTTCCACCGCATCCGGTGGGCAGTAGGATACGCCGCACTCAGCGTTTGGGGTGCCGGGATTAATCACAAATACGCGAATTTGCGTCCCTTCTTCCTGATTTGCCAGCAGTTTGGCAAAGTGCGCTTGTGCAGCATCGGAAATACGGATCATAGCGTTGGCCTAATAGTTGACTATTTTACTGGGTTATAATACGCCCATCAGCGGGGGTCTACAAGGTACGGCACAAACACCATACCTGAACCGTCGCGGCGCCGTTTCGCAAAAGCAGGCGGGATATCTCGGCGACGGTGCTGCCGGTCGTGACGACATCATCCACCAGAGCGATATGGAGTCCCTGCACGGCAAATTCAAGCTGAAAGGCATTTTTCAGGTTCTGCCTGCGCTGGCGGGCATTGAGCGAATGTTGGACGGCGCCGGCTCGCTGGCGAGTCAGGCCTTCGCGATGCCAGACGCATCCTCGCCAGCGGGCTAACGGTCGGCACAGTTCGTCGCACTGATTATAACCCCGGCGCCAGCGACGGCGATGCCATAGCGGCACGCCGACCAGAGCGTCTACTGGCGGCAAATCGTCACGCTGCAGAAGGCGCTGCAGCAGCAGACGCGCGAGGGCGGGGCCCAGCTCCGGGCGATGGTGAAACTTCAGCTGCTGCACCAGACCGCTCAGCGGCGGGCGATAGTCATTGACCGCCACCAGCCGATGCCAGGGAGGCGGCTTTTGCAGGCAGCGGCCGCAGGGGTGACGGGATGCCGCCGCCGGCAGGCCGCACTGCGGGCAGAGCGGGGGACAGGCGAGCAGGGCGCGGCTGCAGCGGGAGCAGATCCCCCAGCGGGCGACTGCCAGCGGCATTTGGCATAGCCAGCATAAGCTGTGTGCTGTTAGCATATTTGGCCTTCTGTCCAGTAAAAAGAGAACGGTAACGGATGAACGACATCTGGTGGCAAACAATCGGCGAAGGAGATTGTCATCTTGTGCTGCTGCACGGCTGGGGGCTGAACGCTCAGGTATGGGATTGCATCACGCCGCAGCTGGCTTCGCATTTTACCCTCCACCTGGTGGATCTGCCGGGCTATGGCCGCAGCGGCGGGTTTGGGGCGATGTCGCTGGAGGCGATGGCGCAGCGGGTGCTGGAGCAGGCCCCTCCACAGGCGGTGTGGCTGGGCTGGAGCCTGGGCGGGCTGGTGGCCAGCCAGGTCGCGATTATGCGTCCGGAACGCGTGCAGGCGCTGGTGACGGTTGCCTCTTCCCCCTGTTTCGCGGCTCGTGACGACTGGCCCGGCATCAAGCCCGAGGTGCTGGCCGGATTTCAGCAGCAGCTGAGCGACGATTTCCAGCGCACCGTCGAGCGATTCCTCGCCCTGCAAACCATGGGCACAGAGAGCGCGCGTCAGGATGCGCGGGCGTTAAAGCAGGCGGTGCTCTCGCTGCCGATGCCTTCCGCCGAGGCGCTGAATGGCGGACTGGAGATCCTCAGAACCGTCGATCTGCGTCAGGCGCTGGTCAGGCTGCCGATGCCGTTTCTGCGGCTGTATGGCCGGCTGGATGGACTGGTGCCGCGCAAGATCGTCCCGTTGCTGGATGACCTGTGGCCGGAAAGCGAGTCAATCCTCTTCGATAAGGCCGCGCATGCGCCGTTTGTTTCCCATCCCGCGGCCTTCTGCGAGCCGCTGCTGGCGCTGAAGACGCGGCTGGGGTAATTTTTTTTGCCGCGCCATGGTAAAAGGGCCATTCCTAGCAATACTTAGGTTGTTACGGTGGTTGATTATTTCAATCCGCCACCGTGACCTACAATAACAACCTTATGGAGAGTAGAGGCTATGAAACTTGTTACAGGAATGGTTGCATCTCTGGTGATAGGCACCCTCTCTTTCGGCGCATTCGCCGCGAAAGAGATCCAAAAAGAAGACGTGGCGAAGATGAATCTGACCAAGGTCGGTAGCATTACGACCTCCAGGACGACGTCGCCGATGGACGCCCGACGCGATCTGTCGAAAAAAGCCGATGAGCTGGGTGGGAAATACTTTGTGGTGATTGCCGGGCAGAAAAACGAAAAAACCGTACACGCGAACGCTGACGTTTATAAATAATCCAGTCATAAGAAAACGGGCCTGCTGGCCCGTTTTTCATAGCTGTCTTACTCGTTTTACCTCGTTGCGCGACCTGGCCTGACTCCTTTCATCGCAGCGCCCACCACTCCTGCCGGCACGCCGCTTTCCCTTCAGGGCAACTTTTACAGCTGCCGGAGAGGCAGCCCTCGCTCGTTTCGCTGATCCGGACCACCTTACCCATGGCTTCCATTCGCTCAAGCATGGCGTCAATCAGCGGCTGAGGTGTCTGCAGGCGAGCACTGAGCTGTTTCGCCTCCATGCGGCCCTGCAGGGCCAGCATATCGCGGACTTCCATTAACGACGCCACAGTCCCTCCTTAGTGGCAATCGCCAGCCGGGCTGGAACAGCAGGAGGCCGGCGTTTTTCGCGTGGCCAGCAGCGAGACGTCCACCCTGCTGCGCGCCCGGCGCAACAGGCCGAAGAGCACCACGTTGAACAACACTACCGCCAGGATACATACCAGACTGTAGCGCGGGTGATCGCTAAAGCTAACGGTCTGGTAATAGAGCGTCGAGAGCGAATAGGCGATATTCAGCCCCCACAGGATGGAGAAGGTCATCCAGCCGCGGCTTGATTCGCGGGCGATGGCGCCCATCACCGAGATGCAGGGAATATAGAGCAGGACGAAGATCAGGTAGCTGTATGCCGCCGCTGCGCTGCCAAATTTACTGCCCATCACCCCCATGGCGCCGGTGGCCATTTCGCCATCGCCTTTGCTGGCTTCGATGGGGTTGGCCAGGACGCTGAGGCTGAAGGTGTCTTTCAGTCCCTGCCATGTCTCATCGACGGCGGCGAGCAGTTCTTCGCCGAGACTGAAGGTCTGCGGATTGAATTCCTCATTCTGGATATCTTCGGCGGTATAGAGGGTGTTCAGCGTACCCACTACCACCTCTTTCGCCATCGCGCCGGTAAACAGGCCGACGGTGGCCTGCCAGTTATCTTCATGCACGCCGATCGGTTTAAACACCGGCGTAATGACCCGGCTCACCGAGGCCAGCGCGGAGTCGTTGATGTTGTCGACGACCTTACCGCTCAGTGAGAAGCTGTTCAGCGCGCTGAGGAAGATGCTGACGATGACGATCACCTTCCCGGCGCGCAGCACAAAGCCTTTCAGGCGCTGCCAGGTCTGGATAATCAGGCTCTTGATATGCGGGACGTGGTACACCGGCAGCTCCATCACGAACGGCGAGGCTTCGCCGCGCATAATGGTGTGCTTCAGCATCAGGCCGGTGAGGATGGCCATCACAATGCCCAGCACATAGAGCGAGAAGACCGCCAGCGCGCCGTTCTGCCCAAAGAAGGCGGCCGCGAAGACGGCGAAGATCGCCAGCCGCGCGCCGCAGGACATAAACGGCGCCATCATAATGGTCATCAGACGCTCGCGCGGCGCGTCAAGGGTGCGGGCGCCCATCACCGACGGCACGTTGCAGCCAAAACCGACAATCAGCGGGACGAAGGATTTCCCCGGCAGGCCGAGGGCTTGCATCAGGCGATCCATCACAAAGGCGGCGCGCGCCATGTAGCCGGAGTCCTCAAGGAAGGAGAGAAACAGATACATCATGCCGATCTGCGGCACCAGCGGCAGCACGGTGTTGATACCGCCGCCGATCCCCTGGGCGAGGAACACGGTCAGCCAGTCCGGGAAGTGCAGGGTGTAACCCAGCCATTGAATGCCATGCACAAAGATCGCGACCGAGCCGGCATCGAAAATCGGCTGCAGCGCGCCGCCGATGTTGATCGCCAGCAGGAACATCAAGTACATGACAAAGAGAAAAATCGGCAACCCGAGGAAGCGGTTGAGGATCACTTTGTCCATCGCGGCGGTGAAGCGGCTTGGTTCGGCGGTCAGGGTATTGCTGACGGCGTCGCAAATGGCGGCGATGGTCTGATAGCGCGCGTCAGCGATGTGCAGCGCCGGGTCGTCGATCTCGTCGCTGAGATTCGCCAGGGCGATATCCAGTTTATCGGCGGCGTCGCCGGCATAGGCCCGGCTGTAGATATCGCCCTCCAGCATCTGCAGACCCAGCCAGCGCCGCTGCCGGGTCGGGATCTGCGCTGACATCTGCTGCGCCAGCAGGTCAGCTTCGCGCAGCAGCGGCTGCGGATAGTGGACAAGCTCAAGATCGCTGTTCGCCTGATGACGGTCGAGGGCGATCTTCAGCGCTTCGATCCCCCGTCCGCGAGTCGATACCAGCGGAATGACCGGGCAACCGAGACGGGCGGCGAGGGCGTCGATATCGATCCGCACCTGCTGCTTTTCGGCGATATCCAGCATGTTCAGCGCGACGACGCAGGGGATCCCCAGCTCGAGCAGCTGTAGCGTCAGATAGAGGTTGCGCTCGAGGTTGGAGGCATCGACCACGTTAATCAGCATGTCGGCGTCGCCGCTCAGGATGTAGTGGCAGGCAATCTGCTCGTCCAGCGAGGTCTGCGAGGAGATGGTGGTCAGGGAGTAGGTTCCCGGGAGGTCGACCAGCGTGACCTGGTGGTCAGTGGTGGCGAAAATCCCCTCTTTACGCTCAACGGTCACCCCAGCCCAGTTGCCCACGCGCTGGCGAGCGCCGGTCAGCTGATTAAATAAGGTGGTCTTGCCGGAATTAGGATTACCAATTAAACCAACGGTTAATTTTTGCATATTTCAGACTCTTGTGCCGGGCCAGCCGTTATTGTGCAACCGCTTCCAGTTCGATTAAGGCGAGATCTTTTTTGCGTAATACCAGACTGACGCGTCGGGTTTCAATATGAACAGGATCGCCGAGCGGCGCCACGCGAACCACATGAAAAGAGGAACCGGGCAGCATGCCGAGGGAGAGCAGTTTCTGACGGTATGCTGGGCTAATATCGCGAGAAAAACCGGTAATTTTCCACGCACTATCAGGTGTGAATTGCATAGGGCCTACTTGTCTATCGCTAACCGAAGAAGAATTTTCCGGACGCCTGGAGGCAGTTGCGCCGGGGACCGTAGCCAACGAAAAAAGAAAAAAACGTTCTGTAATCGATGATAATGAGAATGGTTTTTATCATCAATACATATGATGCGCTGCAGGCTATTTTTAAAGTGAAAATCACCTTTTTATTGATATGCCGCAAAGTCAGCCTGTAATCAAAAATGCGCGAAATATTATTTCGGCGATCTAATGTTTAATTAAGGTTTCTGAAGTTAACGAAATGAAAATATTAATTTCGCTGCCTTTCAGGCGTGGAATAAAAGCAGGTTATCAGAAACAACTGAACCTGTTTTGCGCGTGATGGCGATGGCCTGGTCATGAAAAAAAAATGCCCCTGAAAAAGGGGCAGGGAGAGTTTAGCGTTTTTTACCCATCGCTGCGGCGAGGGCATCCATCATCGCGCTGTTGCCGGCAGGCTGCGCCTCGCGACCGCGGGTTTTGGCGGCTTTCGCGGCCGGGCGGTTACCCTGCGGGCGCTCCTGACCACCGCCGCGGCGGGCGTTGCTGTCGCCCGGCTGCTCGTCGAGACGCATGGTCAGGGCGATACGCTTACGCGGCAGATCGACTTCCATCACTTTGACCTTGACGATGTCGCCCGCTTTCACCACGGTGTGCGGATCCTCAACAAATCGGTCAGAAAGCGACGAAATGTGTACCAGTCCGTCCTGATGAACGCCGATATCAACAAACGCGCCGAAGTTGGTGACGTTGGTGACGGCACCTTCCAGAATCATTCCCGGCAGCAGGTCATTCATGGTCTCCACACCATCGGCGAACTTCGCGGTCTTAAACTCCGGACGCGGATCGCGGCCCGGTTTTTCCAGCTCTTTGATAATGTCGGTGACCGTCGGGACGCCAAACTTCTCATCGGTGAAGTCCACTGCCTTCAGGTGGCGCAGCGCACTGCTATTGCCCATCAGATCTTTCAGCGCCTGCTGGGTGGCGGCCAGAATACGTTCGACCACCGGGTAAGCTTCCGGGTGAACGGTGGAGGCATCCAGCGGGTTGTCGCCGTGGTTGATACGCAGGAAGCCCGCGCACTGTTCAAAGGCTTTCGGCCCCAGACGGCTGACTTTCAGCAGCTGCTGGCGGTTCTGGAACTGACCATTCTCGTCGCGCCAGGCGACGATGTTCTGCGCCATCATGCGGGTCAGGCCGGCGACGCGGGTCAGCAGCGGAACGGAGGCGGTGTTCAGGTCAACGCCGACGGCGTTCACACAGTCTTCCACCACCGCGTCCAGCTTACGCGCCAGCTGGGTCTGGCTGACGTCGTGCTGATACTGGCCGACGCCAATGGATTTCGGGTCGATTTTCACCAGCTCGGCCAGGGGATCCTGCAGACGGCGGGCGATGGAGACCGCGCCGCGCAGCGACACGTCGAGGTCCGGAAACTCCTGCGCCGCCAGCTCGGAGGCGGAGTAAACGGAAGCCCCGGCTTCACTGACGATCACCTTCTGGGCGGTGACCTTCGGGAACTGTTTCTGCACGTCGAGGAAGAAACGCTCGGTTTCACGCGAGGCGGTACCGTTGCCGATGGCCACCAGCTCAACGTTGTACTTCTCACACAGCGCGGCGACGGCGACGGCCGCTTTGGCGGCCTGGCCGGTGTGGGGATAGATGGTATCGGTAGCGACCAGTTTACCGGTGGCGTCGACGACGGCCACTTTCACCCCGGTGCGCAGGCCCGGATCGAGTCCCATGGTGGCGCGCAGCCCGGCGGGCGCGGCCATCAGCAGATCGTGCAGGTTGCGGGCGAAGACGTTGATTGCCTCGTCCTCCGCGCGTTCGCGCACGGTGCCCATCAGCTCGGTTTCGAGATGCATCAGGACTTTGATCCGCCAGGTCCAGCTGACGACGCCTTTACGCCAGCTGTCCGCCGGGGCGTTATTCAGGCGCAGGCCCAGGTGGTCGATAATAATTTGCTCGCCGTGGCTCTCTTTCGGCGGCTCGTCAAACTGCGGGTCAGCGTTTAAAGAGAGCTGCAGGACGCCTTCGTTGCGACCGCGGAACATCGCCAGCGCGCGATGCGACGGCACGGTGGCGATCGGTTCATGGTGATCGAAGTAGTCGCGGAATTTAGCGCCTTCCTCTTCTTTACCGCTGACGACGGTGGAGACCAGGTGGGCGTTTTTCCACAGATAGTCACGGACCTTCGCCAGCAGCGCGGCGTCTTCGGCAAACCGCTCCATCAGAATATAGCGCGCGCCGTCCAGGGCCGCTTTGCTGTCGGCTACGCCCTTATCGGCATCAATATATTTTGCGGCCTCCGCTTCCGGATCGTGGGCCGGTTCGTTCCACAGCAGGTCAGCCAGCGGTTCGAGCCCGGCTTCGATAGCGATCTGCCCGCGTGTACGGCGCTTCGGCTTGTACGGCAGGTAGAGATCTTCCAGTTCGGTTTTGCTGAGCGTGGTGTTGATGGCTTTTTCCAGCGCGTCGGTCAGTTTGCCCTGTTCAGCGATGGATTTGAGGATCGCCTGACGACGGTCTTCGAGTTCGCGCAGATAGCCGAGGCGAGTTTCCAGATTACGCAGCTGCGTGTCATCCAGACCGCCGGTGACTTCTTTACGATAACGTGCAATAAACGGCACGGTGTTCCCTTCATCAAGCAGGCGAACGGCAGCTTCTACCTGTTCGGCTCTGGCCTGAAGTTCACCCGCAATAATGCGGCAGAGCGAATCATTCATCATGGCTTTTAATTCATCTTTAGGGTCAAAAAACAGGGACTAGTTATACGGACTGACGGCTAAAAATACCAGCCGCGCCGGGCGTCTCTCGGAAAGTTCTTGTCTATTTAACGTATTCGATCTCGTTGACATACCAGCTGGCTTCGCCCGCCGGCGTGTTGACGATGGCCAGATCGCCAACCTCTTTTTTTAACAGTGCGCGCGCCATCGGCGAGTCGATGGAGATATAGTCTTTGCGGCCAAAAATTTCATCGTAACCGACGATGCGAAAGCGCTTGATATCGCCTTCATCGTTTTCAATCTCTACCCAGGCGCCGAAGAAGACTTTACCTTCCTGTTGCGGCGAGTAATCGACGATTTTCAACTGTTCCAGACATTTGGTCAGATAGCGGACCCGGCGATCGATCTCCCGCAGGCGCTTTTTGTTGTACTGGTAGTCCGCGTTCTCGCTGCGGTCGCCGAGGCTGGCGGCCCAGGTCACCTTTTTGGTCACTTCCGGACGCTCCTGGCGCCACAGGTAGTCCATCTCCTGCTTCAGTTTTTCATATCCCTCGCGGGTGATCAGCGGCGTTTTCATCGTGAGTTCAACCTTCTGACTGTCTGTCGTTGCGCACAATTTGTAGCGCGTAATAATACCGACAGGATAAATACTGTGTCTTATGATTAAATGTATACTTAACCTGCTGTTAAATATGCTTTGTAACAATTTAGCCTGGAATATATACCAGATTTAGCTGGTGAGCGCGCCGGGCTTTTTTGAGAATACGCACTGACTATCGCAGTGAACCTTTGGGAGTACAAACAATGCAAGAGAATTATAAGATTCTGGTTGTGGATGACGACATGCGCCTGCGTGCGCTGCTCGAGCGTTATCTGACCGAGCAGGGCTTCCAGGTTCGTAGCGTGGCGAACGCCGAACAGATGGATCGTCTGTTAACCCGTGAATCCTTCCACCTGATGGTGCTGGATCTGATGCTGCCGGGCGAAGATGGTCTCTCTATCTGCCGTCGTCTGCGCAGCCAGAGTAACCCGATGCCGATCATTATGGTGACGGCGAAAGGCGAAGAGGTCGATCGGATCGTGGGTCTGGAGATCGGGGCTGACGACTATATTCCGAAGCCGTTTAACCCGCGCGAACTGCTGGCCCGCATCCGGGCGGTGCTGCGCCGCCAGGCGAACGAGCTGCCGGGCGCGCCGTCGCAGGAAGAGGCGGTTATCGCCTTTGGTAAATTCAAACTGAATTTAGGCACCCGCGAGATGTTCCGTGAAGACGAGCCGATGCCGTTGACCAGCGGCGAATTCGCGGTCCTGAAGGCGCTGGTGAGCCATCCCCGTGAGCCGCTGTCGCGCGATAAGCTGATGAACCTCGCCCGCGGCCGCGAATACTCTGCGATGGAGCGCTCCATCGACGTACAGATCTCCCGCCTGCGCCGCATGGTGGAAGAGGACCCGGCGCATCCGCGCTACATCCAGACCGTCTGGGGTCTGGGCTACGTCTTCGTCCCGGACGGTTCTAAGGCATGAAACGCGTGCGCTTTTCGCCGCGCAGCTCCTTTGCTCGCACACTGCTCCTGATCGTCACCTTGCTGTTCGTCAGCCTGGTGACGACCTATCTGGTGGTACTGAATTTCGCGATCCTGCCGAGTCTCCAGCAGTTTAATAAAGTGTTAGCCTACGAAGTGCGTATGCTGATGACCGACAAACTGCAGCTGGAGGATGGCACCCAGCTGGTGGTGCCCCCGGCGTTTCGTCGTGAAATTTATCGCGAGCTGGGGATTTCGCTCTATTCCAATGAAGCGGCGGAAGACGCAGGCCTGCGCTGGGCGCAGCATTATGAATTCTTAAGTCAGCAGATGGCCCATCAGCTTGGTGGCCCCACAGAGGTGCGGGTAGAGGTCAATAAAAGCTCCCCTGTGGTGTGGCTGAAGACCTGGCTGTCGCCCAATATCTGGGTGCGGGTGCCGCTGACCGAGATCCATCAGGGCGACTTCTCGCCGCTGTTCCGCTATACCCTGGCGATCATGCTGCTGGCGATAGGCGGCGCCTGGCTGTTTATTCGTATTCAGAACCGCCCGTTGGTGGATCTGGAGCACGCGGCGCTGCAGGTCGGGCGCGGCATTATTCCGCCGCCGCTGCGCGAGTATGGCGCCTCCGAAGTGCGTTCGGTGACGCGCGCCTTTAACCATATGGCGGCGGGCGTGAAGCAGTTGGCTGATGACCGTACGCTGCTGATGGCCGGGGTCAGTCATGATTTACGAACCCCGCTGACCCGCATTCGTCTGGCCACCGAGATGATGGGCGAGCAGGACGGCTATCTCGCGGAGTCGATCAACAAAGATATCGAAGAGTGCAACGCCATCATCGAGCAGTTTATCGACTATCTGCGCACCGGGCAGGAGATGCCGATGGAGCTGGCGGATCTGAATGCGGTGCTGGGGGAAGTGATCGCTGCGGAGAGCGGCTATGAGCGGGAAATCGCCACCGCCCTGCAGGCCGGCGAAATTCCGGTACGTATGCACCCGCTGTCTATCAAGCGCGCGCTGGCGAATATGGTGGTCAACGCGGCCCGCTATGGCAATGGCTGGATCAGGGTCAGCAGCGGCAGCGAAGCGAGCCGGGCCTGGTTCCAGGTAGAAGATGATGGACCGGGGATTAAACCTGAGCAGCGGGAGCACCTGTTTCAGCCGTTTGTACGCGGCGACAGCGCCCGCAGCACCAGCGGCACCGGGCTGGGGTTGGCGATTGTTCAGCGTATTATCGACAATCACAACGGCCGGCTGGAGATTGGCTCCAGCGAACGCGGCGGGTTACTGATCCGCGCCTGGCTGCCGGTGCACCGGATGCTGGCGCCGATGAAACCCGCCAGGGAGAGCTGATCGCGCCCGCGGTTAGCTACTCAGGATGTTGCACAATAAAAAGCCGGGCAAGCCCGGCTTTTTCACCTTTGCGCCCGTTAGCGCTGCGGTCCTGCCGCCACCAGCGCGGCGCCCGCTGGCGTATCGGTATACTTCTCAAAATTCTCAATAAACAGCTTCGCCAGCTGGTCGGCTTTTTCCTGCCACTGCTCCGGGGAACCATAGGTGCTGCGCGGATCGAGGATGTGGGTATCCACGCCCGGGAGCGCCGTCGGGATCTGCAGGTTAAACATCGGCAGGGTAAAGGTCTCCGCGTTGTCCAGCGAGCCATTGAGGATGGCGTCGATGATCGCGCGGGTATCTTTAATCGAGATGCGCTTGCCGGTGCCGTTCCAGCCGGTATTGACCAGATAAGCCTGCGCGCCAGCCGCCTGCATGCGTTTGACCAGCACTTCGGCGTACTGCGTCGGGTGCAGCGACAGGAAGGCGGCGCCGAAGCAGGCGGAGAAGGTTGGCGTGGGTTCGGTTACGCCGCGCTCGGTGCCGGCCAGTTTGGCGGTAAACCCGGACAGGAAATGGTACTGCGTCTGGTCGGCGGTCAGGCGGGAGACCGGCGGCAGGACGCCGAACGCATCGGCCGTCAGGAAGATCACTTTGGTAGCGTGACCCGCTTTAGACACCGGCTTAACAATGTTGTCGATGTGGTCGATGGGGTAGGAGACGCGGGTATTTTCGGTCTTTGAACCGTCATCGAAATCGACCGTGCCGTCGGCGCGTACCACCACGTTTTCCAGCAGGGCGTTGCGGCGGATGGCGTGATAGATATCCGGCTCGGCCGCTTCAGAGAGCTTGATGGTCTTGGCGTAGCAGCCCCCTTCGAAGTTAAACACGCCGTCGTCATCCCAGCCATGTTCGTCATCGCCAATCAGGCGGCGTTTCGGGTCGGTGGAGAGGGTGGTTTTGCCGGTGCCTGAGAGGCCGAAGAAAATGGCGACATCGCCTTTCTCGCCGACGTTGGCTGAGCAGTGCATGGAGGCGATGCCCTTCAGCGGCAGCAGGTAGTTCATGATCGAGAACTCCCTTTTCTTCACCCCCCCGCCGTACCAGGTGCCGCCGATCAACTGAATGCGCTCGGTGAGGTTGAAGGCGACGAAGTTTTCCGAATTGAGGCCCTGCTCTTTCCACTGCGGATTGGTGCATTTCGCGCCGTTCATCACGATGAAGTCGGGCACGAATTCAGCCAGCTCTTCATCGCTCGGACGGATGAACATGTTTTTAACGAAGTGCGCCTGCCAGGCCACTTCGGTAATGAAACGTACGCTGAGACGGGTATCGGCGTTGGCGCCGCAGAAAGCGTCGACGATAAACAGGCGTTTACCGGACAGTTGCTGGGTCACCAGCCCTTTCAGATGCTGCCAGGTTTCCTGCGAAAGCGGCTTGTTGTCGTTTTTACCTTTGCCTTTATCGGACCACCAGACGGTGTCGCGGGTGGTGTCGTCGCGCACGAGATACTTATCTTTCGGAGAACGACCGGTAAAAATGCCCGTGTCGACGGCGATAGCACCCAGAGTGGTTAATACGCCACGTTCGTAGCCTTCCAGGTTCGGGTCGAGCTCTTCCTGAAACAACATGTCGTAGCTGGGGTTGTGGACGATATCCTGGACGTCATTGATACCATAAGCCTTGAGATCCTGCGGGGTTAAACCATGATTAACGCGCATGTCACTGCTCCTTAGCCAAGATGTACTGCTGTAAATTGTAGGGTTAATTGCCGGGTATTGACCGCGACCAGGCTCATAGATTTACGTATCTCGACATTCCTCAGAATGACGATAAAAACGGTGACTCCTGTCACGAAGTGGAGTGGATTATCTCAGGAAATGGACGGATGGTGGGGTTAGATGTTTCTCAATGGTTAAAAAGTAATTAAAAAAACTGCTGAAATGTGAATGTAATCGCTTTCCTGAAATTAAATTACGTAACTCTTTCAGGGAAAATCGATTCAACTCGCGAATAAATTAAAAGTCAGGCACAACGCGACAAACAACATTGCCGCCCTGTGCCTGAGAAAGATGCGGGGATTAATGAACCTGCGGATCGGCCGGAGAGGCGTTATTACGGATCTCGGCAATATCCATGGCATTGAAGATATAGTGGTTACCGCAGTAGTCGCAGTGCATATCAATTTCGCCTTCGTCGGCGAGGATGCTATCAATCTCTTCATCCGGCAGCGTCTTCAGCGCGCCGGCGCAGCGTTCGCGGGAGCAGGTGCACTTGAACTCCACGCTCTGCGGGTCGTAGACAGTGACTTCTTCTTCATGGTACAGACGCCACAGCACATCATTTGCCGGCAGGGTGAACAGCTCTTCCGCCTTAATGGTCTCGGTAAGCGTCGCCAGGTGCTCGAAGTCGGCAGTCTGGGCATCCTGCGCCGGCATCACCTGCAGCAGCATCCCGCCCGCCATCGGCTGGCCTTCATGATCGCCGGTGCGGATGATAAGGCGCGTCGGCAGCTGCTCTGAACGCTGGAAATAATCTTCCAGGCAGGCGGCCAGCGTATCGCCTTCCAGACCGACCACGCCCTGATAGCGCTCACCTTCTTCCGGAGAGATGGTAATGACCAGGTAGCCGTTGCCGACCATCGTTTTCAGATCCGCATCGTCCGCAATCTCGCCTTGCACGCGCGCGACGCCGCGCAGCTGCTGCTGGTTATTGCCGTTGATCACCGCCAGCTGTAAAGGGCCATCCCCCTGCAGCTGTACGGTAATGTCGCCGGCAAACTTCAGCGTCGCGGTCAGCAGACTGGTGGCGACCAACAGCTCCGCCAGCACCGTTTTGACCGGTTGGGGATAGGTGTGATTCGCCAGAATCTGTTCCAGGGTTTCCGACACCGTCACCAGCTCGCCGCGCACGGCATAGTTTTCAAACAGATAACGATGTAATTGATCGTGTTGAGTCATAATCATCTCTCTTTCTGGCGCGAGTTATTCACTCTCGCCGTGTTTAAATCTCATCAGGTCGCGGCGCTCTTTCTTGTCCGGACGTCTGTCAGGGTGCGGCATGGTCAGGGCGTTCATTTTGCGCGCCAGGGCCATTTTTTCACGCTTCTCGATACTCTCCGCCGTCTCTTCATACAGGTTGACGGCTTCGCTTGCCGGGCGGCGCTGTTCGGTAATACCGATAATGCGCACCGTCCGCTCGTCGTTGCCCTGGCGCAGCGTCAGAATGGCGTCGAGTTCGACGATTTTTCCGGGTTTGCTACGTTGTCCGTTGTAATGAACCTTGCCGCCTTCAATCATTTCCCGCGCCAGCGCGCGGGTTTTGTAAAAGCGGGCGGCCCAAAGCCATTTGTCCAGTCTGACGGTTTCGGTGGGCTTCTCTTTCATCGCCTCTCCTTCGGGGTAAGCGAAGGGATCAGTCGTCGGTAATCATTCAGCCCCGGATGGCGCAGATACTGCTTTTCCGCCAGTCCGGAGTCAGGATTGGTAATACCCAGGCAGTAACGAATGCCAAACTCCCTCGCGGCATCCAGTATCGCCTCGCTGTCGTCGACAAACAGCGTTTTGTGCGCCTCAAGGCCAGTTTCCTCCGCCACGGCGCGCCACAGACGCTGATCCTCTTTCGGATAACCAAATGTGTGGGTGGAAAGTAATAAATCAAGGTGCGCGTCCAGGCCGGTGTGTTTGAGCTTCACCGCCAGATTGTGGGGATGGGCATTGGTCAACAGAATGCGTCGCTTACCGCAGGCCTTGAGCGCATCAAGGAACGGCACGGTATCCTCGCGCAGCGTGGCGCGCGGACCTTGTTCGCTGGTCATCGCACAAATATCCAAACCCAGGCGCTCGCTCCAGTAATCCAGACAGTACCAGTTTAGCGTATGCTGCACGGCGTGATACTCCTGGCGCATGGCGTCTTTCGCCTCCTGCAAATTGAGGCCGCGGGCGGCCCCCCAGGTTTCAGGCACCAGCGTTTGCCAGAAGTAGTTGTCGAAGGCGAGGTCCAGGAGCGTGCCGTCCATATCCAGCAGAACGGTATCGACCTCCTGCCAGGCGATATCAAAGTGCATGATGACTCTCCAGCGAGCGGAAAATGGGCGACAGGGTATCACACCCTGTC
>NZ_GL882853.1:13294-20308 GCF_000195655.1 Klebsiella sp. MS 92-3 | reverse complement strand
GGTATCACACCCTGTCGCCGGGAAAATTAATCTTGCGAGTCAGATGAGGGGAGCAAAACCGGATTAAGGCAGCTTTCGTAATATTTCTGAATCTCTTCCATACGCTGACGATGGCGTTGATAACGACGCAGGGCCTGCACGGCGTGGTAAGCCATGCACCCCACCATTGACAGCAGCAGCAGGGTGATGCCCAGATAACGCCACAGGCCGCTGCGGTCGGGGATGCGATGCAGGTTGATATGCTGCGTGCCGTTGGCGTCAGTAAACAGGTTGGTAACGATACCTTCGGCATGGAAGGGGGTATGCATGAGCATACCGGCCAGCCGCCGCAGTTCGCCCCACTGCTCATGGGCCGGATAATCATACAGACTCACCGCCGGCCACGGCTGATTGACCAGTACGCTGCCCTCATCGCTGGCGATAAGAAAACCGCCGGGAGCCGGGCTGTTCAGCGCCTGCGCGGCCCGCGAGGTTTCGCGTATCACAAAGGGCGCGGTTGAGGTGGTCACCAGATTCTCCAGCGACTCGGCGCTGACCGGCCGCAGCAGCACGTTCACGCCATCCAGCTTGCCGGCGGTGGCGCGCTTGGTTAACGTTTCCCAGTTACGGGTATTGCCAAGATTGACCAACGCATTCTTCAGCCGCAGGCAATCATCCTTTGCCGAGCAGAGATCGTTAGTTTTCTGCACGATATCGCCGAAATCATCCAGTAGCACCATGCCTGATTTCTGAATGGCGGAGCGTAGGGCAGGGCTGACGCGGGAATCATCGTCGGTTTCCGGGTGCAGCTGGCGCTGGACGGACTGCATCAGGGCGGTCGCTTTGCTGACAATGTCAGACTCCGGCAGCGGCAGAGGAGGGGCGTCGTTCCACACAATCTGTGAACAATCGAAAGGCAGGAACGGCGAATCCTCTTTGGCGGACCAACTGCCCGGCGTGCGGATATTACACATCCCGGTACCGGTCAGGCGCAGCGTATCGCCAATGCGCACATGGGCTTTTTCCAGCTGGCTGACGGTAGTGGCTTCAATCGTTTGCGCGCCCTTGAGCCACGACAGGGTGAACTTAAACGGCATATTCAACGGTACGCTGGCCCACAGCATAATCACCACCACCAGGGCGCCGGCGGCGATAATCGCGCTGCGTAGCCAGTACTGCAGCGGGAAGTTTTTCACTTCATCATGAAGCGACAGGTAGCGTCCCTGACGGGCCACGTGGCGGTTGAGATAGATATCAATATCGGTCTGCTGCCCCAGGTCCTGGGCAATCCAGGGTTGCCAGTGGCGCGGATAGATGAGATCGATAATGCCCAGCGAGATGTTATTGATCTGCTCCTGATCGTTTTCGCCAAACAATCCCCAGCGCTTAGGGACGCCCCGCAGGCAATGGATTTCGCGCAGCGCGGCGCGACGCGGCGGGGCATAAATCCCCCACAGTCCGGCGGCGAGCAGCAACAAACCTGCGGCGACCAGCCAGGGGGTAAAGACAGCTGGCCCAATCAGGCTGAAATAAAAGAACAGAAAGGAGGCGACGATCAGGATCGCTTCGCGCAGCCCGTCCGGGCGATTCAGAGCGTGTTCTTCAGGCGTTTCCCGACGGATCTGCCGCAACTCTACCTGCTCGCTCTCTTCGCCGCGAATGGAGGCCTGGGTGGCCGAAGCGCGTTCCAGGGCGTAGCTTTGCGCTTCCTGGCGATAGTCGCTCAGGCTATGACCGTTAAGGGTGATAACCAGCGGCAGGCTGTCGGTGGGGATCAGCTCGACGCTGTTTTCATCGTTGATATGCTGTTCCCAGAACGGCGGCAGATGAACTTCAACCGAATCGAGGAAATAGCGCCATTTATTCGGCGCGTCGGTGGTGATCCCGTAGCGGGTGATGGCGCGTGTCACCGCATAGACGGTATCACTCTGTTCGTTCAGCGCCAGAGCGACAGGCGCGCTGGTCGCACCGGACGCCGGCACCTGCTGGGCGTGGCTCAACTCGGCAACATACTTCTCAATAGCCTGGCGCTCATCCGCAGGAAGCTGCCGCGTGGTAGCGTCGCTAAAGGCGTGCAGTAGGGGGAGTCGGCGGCGTCTGGCGTGAGCGCGATACCACCATCCGATGAGCAATACGCAGATTAGCAGAGCTGTAAGGAATATCAGAAAGGTGCCCATGCCCATCCCATCAAAGTTATTTTTTTCTTACGAAATCGTCGGTGAACGTGAAGACTAACGTCAAGCTGCAGTGTTAGCGGCGCACCTGCTTACAGGGTAGTGAATATGTCATGCAGCAGCGCACAAGCTTACCAAAAACGTTAAAGCGCAGAAATCGGTAAATTCTCAAAGCGAATTCAAGCTATTGACTTTTTTATCTTTATTACTTTTCCCCCTGCAGGGAAAAGGTTACAACTCTGTAAATAAGTAGCAATTTGGATTGCCGAAAGCGTGTTGCGTATCGCACAATGACTGCTTAATCACAGCATAGACCGATGACAATGAGCAAATCATTACAAAAACCCACCATTCTCAATGTTGAAACTGTCGCCCGTTCGCGCCTCTTTAATGTCGAAAGCGTCGATCTGGAGTTCAGCAACGGTGTGCGTCGCGTTTATGAACGTATGCGGCCTTCCACCCGTGAAGCGGTGATGATTGTGCCGATTGTGGATGATCACATTATTTTGATTCGTGAGTATGCCGTGGGGACGGAGTCCTACGAGCTGGGCTTCTCCAAAGGGCTGATTGATCCAGGTGAAACCGTGGATGAAGCGGCCAATCGCGAGCTGAAAGAAGAGGTTGGCTATGGCGCCAATAAGCTGACGTTTTTGAAGAAGCTCAGTATGGCCCCCTCCTACTTCTCCAGCAAAATGAATATCATGGTGGCGGAAGATCTCTATCCGGAGTCACTGCCGGGCGATGAACCTGAGCCGCTACCGCAGGTGCGCTGGCCGCTGGCGCAGCTGATGTCGCTGCTGGATGAAGAAGATTTTAACGAGGCCCGTAACGTCAGCGCGCTGTTTTTAGTGCGGGAATGGCTGCAGGCCCAGGGCCGACTCTGAACGAGCGTCCACGCTAAGCAGCAATAAAAAAGCGCCCGCAGGCGCTTTTTTTGTCAGAACAATTCGTGGGTTTCACCGCCGCCGTCAGTCAGGGTGGTGCCCACCTCACGGACTGCCTGCTGGGTGGGCTGGGTTCCTTCAATAAAGTACTCCGCCCGGCTATTGCCCCCGTTCGCCAACTGACCGGTGCTGCGGTCGATATTCACCGTGACGATACCCGGCGGCGGAGTTAACGGTTCTTCCGGAACGCCTTCCAGCACGCTCTTCATAAAGCTGTCCCAGGCCGGCTGGGCGCTTTTGGCACCGCCTTCATAGCCAGAGATCTGATCTTTAATCGCTCCGGAGGCGGTGGTCCGGCCAAGATCGCGACGATGATCGTCAAAGCCGATCCAAACCGAGGTCACCACGCCCGGTCCGTAGCCTGAGAACCAGGCGTCCTTCGAGCTGTTGGTGGTCCCGGTTTTCCCACCGATGTCATGCCGCTGCAGATCGCGTCCGGCGCGCCAGCCGGTGCCCATCCAGCCCGGCTCGCCAAAGATGTTGCTGTTCAGCGCGCTCTTGATCAGGAAGGCCAGCGGTGTGTTAATCACATGCGGCGCGTATTCCTGTGCGCCGCTCTGCGCGACCAGCGACTGGTTGGCCTGCTCCAGCTGCGGCTGCGGCGGCACGTTGCCATTCTGCGGTTCCGCGGAGGTGGCGACATCTTCCACATCCTTGTTTTCCAGCACGTTGGATTTTGGCGTATCGCCGTAAATTACCGGTAAATCACACTGCGGACAGGCAATTTTCGGACGCTCCTCGAAGAGGACCCCGCCCTGATCGTTCTCAATCTTACTGATAAAGAAAGGATTGACCAGGAAGCCGCCGTTGGCCATCACCGAATAACCGCGAGCGACCTGCAGGGGCGTAAAGGAGGCTGAGCCCAGCGCCAACGATTCCGTGTGGACAATGTTCTGCGCCGGGAAGCCAAAGCGCTGCAGATACTCGGCGGCGTAGTCTACGCCCATGGCGCGCATAGCGCGCACCATCACCACGTTTTTCGACTGCCCCAGGCCCTGGCGTAAACGAATCGGACCGGCATACTGCGGCGGCGAGTTCTTCGGCCGCCAGTCGGAACCTGCGCCCGCATCCCAGCGCGAGATCGGCACATCGTTGAGCATACTTGCCAGCGTTAAGCCTTTATCCATCGCGGCGGTATAGAGGAACGGTTTAATGTTGGAGCCGACCTGGCGCAGCGCCTGGGTGGCGCGGTTGAATTTGCTCTGGTTAAAGTCAAACCCGCCGACAAGGGCAATAATCGCGCCGTTTTGCGGGTTAATGGAGACCAGCGCTGAGTTGACGTCCGGGAGCTGGGACAGCCACCAGCTGTCACCCACCTTGCGTACCCAGATCTGCTGCCCGGCCTGCACAACGTCGTTGACTTTACGCGGGGTCGCCCCTTGCTGCGTATCAGAGATAAAGCGACGGGCCCAGCGCACGCCCTCCATCGTCAGCGAAACGGAGTCGCCGTTAGCCAACAGCGCGACAGCCTCCTGGGCATTCGCGGAGGTGACCACCGCCGGGAAAAGCGGACCGTAGCCAGACTGACGCTTCAGCGAATCGACGATCTTCTTCGTCTCCCACGGCGTTTCGCCGACTTTCCACAGTACGCTGGCCGGGCCGCGGTAGCCGTGACGCATATCGTAATCCAGCACGTTATTGCGTACCGCCTGCTGGGCCGCCTGCTGGTTTTTACGGGTAATGGTGGTGTAGACCCGATAACCGTCTTCGTAGGCCTGCTCGCCGTAGCGATTCACCATCTCCTGGCGCACCATTTCACTCAGGTAAGGGGCGGAGAAGGCGATTTTCGGCGCGTGATAGCTGGCGTCGATGGGTTCGCTGCGCGCCTCATCGTATTGCGCCTGGGTGATGTACCCTTCGCTCAGCATACGCGACAGCACCACGTTGCGACGGGCGGTCGCGCGATCCATCGAATAGAGCGGGTTAAAAGTGGAAGGCGCTTTCGGCAGACCGGCAATCACCGCCATCTCACTCAGGGTCAGTTGGTCGATAGGTTTGCCAAAATAGACCTGCGCCGCGGCGCCGACGCCATAGGCGCGGTAGCCGAGGTAGATCTTGTTCAGATACAGCTCAAGGATTTCATCTTTATTCAGCAACTGCTCGATGCGGATGGCCAGAAAGGCCTCTTTAATCTTACGCATCAACGTCTTCTCGGGGCTGAGAAAGAAGTTACGCGCTAACTGCTGGGTGATAGTGCTGGCGCCCTGGGAGGCGTGCCCTGAAAACATCGCCACGCTGGCGGCGCGGAAAATACCTACCGGATCGACGCCGTGGTGCTCATAGAAGCGGCTGTCTTCGGTGGCGATAAACGCTTTCACCAGCTCGGGGGGAATTTGCTGCAACGTCACAGGGATACGGCGCTTTTCGCCGTACTGCGCAATAAGCTCACCGTCGGCGCTATAGACCTGCATCGGGATCTGCAAACGCACATCCTTCAGGGTTGCGACGTCGGGGAGTTGCGGCTCTATGTATTTGTAGAGGCCAAAAATCGAGCCTGCTCCCAGCAGTACGCAACAGACTGCAAGGATCAATAGATACTTTACGAACTTCACCGGTGTTTTCCCATTTAGTTTTATTTGGGCAGTTTATAAACAAACGCGCGGTAGTATAAAGGCAAGCCAGGTGCATTGATATAGCCGGGCAGTTTTGCCGGATAAGGAGATCGTAAGCATGGCTTTCAGAAACTGGCGGCTTGGAATGCATATCCAACAGGATAGCATTGCCATTGTCGCGCTATTGCATGAACGTTCACACTGGGCGCTGCGCCGCTGGTGGCGTATCCCATTGCCGCCGGGGCTGGTACGTCAGGGAATGGTGGCGGACGTCAGCGCACTCGGTTCGCGGCTGGCCGCCTGGCGGCGGGAGCTACCGGCGCAGCATCAGGTTAGTATCGCCTTTCCCGCGGTGCGCACACTGCAAAAGCGTCTTCCATATCCCCAGTTCGCCCTGCGGGAGCGGGAACAGGCGACGTGGGTAGCCAGCGCCATGAGCCAGCAGCTGGCAATGCCTGCCTCCGCGCTATGTATTGATTATGCCCCCACCTCGCGGGATGACGGCTGGCAGGTTACGGCGGCGCAGCGGCTGGATATCAATGTTCTGCGGGAGCTGGCAGGGCGGCTGCGGCTGCGGGTGGCGGCCATCGTACCGGATGCCAGTGCGCTCGGCGCCTTTTTCCCCTGGATGACTGCGGCAGACCAGGGCCTGGCGTGGCGGGATGAAAAGCACTGGCTGTGGGCGACCCGTGAGGCCTGGGGCAGCGACGCCTGCGCTGATGTCGGGTCCTTAAGCCAGCTGGCGGGGCAGCTTCAGATTCCGCTGCGCCTGTGTATTGACGCGGGCGATGAGGCCAGTCGCTTTGATGTCTGGCAAGTGATTCACCGTCGGCAGCCCCCGCTGCCAGCCGATGGCGATCGTTACGCCATTGCCCTTGGGCTGGCGCTGGGAGGCGGGCGGCATGACGCATGTCGTTAATCTTCTTCCCTGGCGCGACCTGCGTCGCCGCCAGCGCCTGCGCTACGTCCTGTTGTTAACCATCGGCATTGTGCTGCTGGGCGGGATGGGCCTGCTGGTGAGCCGAACGGCGCGTCTGCAGCGCGACTTCCTGGCGACGCTTCACACGACGGCCGACGCGCAGCTGCTCGCCTCGCTTAAGCAGCGCGAGCAGGCGATGCGTGAGGCGTGGCAGCAGCATCAACGGCAGCGCCAGCAGTACCAGCGCAGATCGGCGATCGCCGCCTGGCAACCCAGGCTGCAGGCGCTGGCGGCAGATCTGCCCGCGCAGGCGTGGCTGACGCGGCTGGAGTACCAGGGCGTACTCCTCACGCTGGACGGCCTGGCCCTTAACCTGCAGGCGCTAACCAGCGTGGAGGCTGCGCTGACTCGCGTCGCGGGATTCGCGCCGGCAAAAGCCGGCGGGA
>NZ_GL882853.1:12964-13162 GCF_000195655.1 Klebsiella sp. MS 92-3 | reverse complement strand
AAAGGCCGGGGGGGACCCAGCGCGACGCCGAGGGGCGTTGGCAGTTCAGTTTTACCCTGACGGGAGCGCGCGCTGATGCGGATTAACCTTCGGGGCGCCTGGACGGGGCTGCCGATCCTGATCGCAATGGGGCTGTCGGGAGGCGGCGTGGCGCTCTGGCGCGATCTGCGCCCCCCCCCGCGGGGGGGGGGCGGGGGC
>NZ_GL882853.1:12274-12860 GCF_000195655.1 Klebsiella sp. MS 92-3 | reverse complement strand
TCTGCGCCCGCCGCAGGCGGCGGTAACCCGTGATGCGGCGTTGCAAACGCAGTGGCGGCGGATCATGGCGCTGCGCATCCCCGGCGAGGAAAATCCCGGGGCGCGCATCGACACGCAGTCATTTTCGCCCATAGCCATTCCGCTCTCCGGAGCGAAGCTTATCGCCTGGCGTCCGCAGGGAAGCGGCGGCGAGATGGAGCTGACCCTGTCCTGGTCAACGGTACCCGCGCTTTTTTCCTGGCTGGCGCGCTGCGGGATGAATCCGCGTTCGTTTTCGCTGGGCCGTGAGGCGCAGACGCTCCGCCTGCGACTGCTGCTGGAGGCGGAAGATGAGCGGTAAACGCTGGATCTTCCTGTGGCTACCGCTGTCGCTGCTGGCGGCCGAGCGTGACCCTTTCCAGCCGGTTGAGGATCCCTGCCGCACGGCGCAGCTTTCGCAATGGCGCTATGGCGGGGCGGTTGGGGATGAGGCTGGCTGGACGGGGTTTCTGCAGGATGGGAACGGAAAGTGGCGACGGGTACGCATGGATGAGCAATTGCCCACGGGCTGGCGGGGGAGCCGGCTGACGGCCGGGGAGCTGGACAT
>NZ_GL882853.1:4146-12105 GCF_000195655.1 Klebsiella sp. MS 92-3 | reverse complement strand
GCCTGCTGCTTCTGCTGCTGCCGCTGGCGGTGGCCCCCGCCGCCCGCAATGATAAACCGGTTTCGCTGGTGATTGACGATGCGCCAGTGGCCCAGGTGCTGCAAGCCCTGGCCGAAATGAACCATAAAAACCTCGTCGTCGCGCCGGACGTCAGCGGCACGCTCTCCCTGCGTCTGCAGAAGGTTCCCTGGAGCCAGGCGCTGCGGGCGGTAGCGGATAGCGCGGGTCTCTCTTTGCAACAGCAGGGGACGGTCATCTACGCGCACACTCAGGCCTGGCAAAAGGCAAATCAGGCGCAGCGTGAAGCCGAACAGGAGAAACGCCTGCAGAACCTGCCCCTGCAGGCGGAGAGCGTGACCCTGCACTTTGCCGACGCTGAGGAGCTGGCTAAAAGCGGCGGAAAGCTGCTCAGCGCCAGGGGACACCTGATGGCGGACAAGCGGACTAATCGGCTGCTGATCCGCGATGATGCCCGGCACCTGCCGGCGTTGAAGGCCTGGGCGCAGGAGATGGATCTGCCGGTCGGCCAGGTGGAGCTGGCCGCCCATATCGTGTCGATGAGCGAAACCAGCCTTCGTGAGCTGGGGGTGAAGTGGCGGCTTGCGGAAGCCGGAAGCCCGCCAGGCTCCGGGCAAATCACCACCCTAAGCAGCGATGTATCGGTAAACGATGCCAGCACCCGCGCAGGGTTTAACATCGGCAAGATCAACGGTCGCTTGCTTGAGCTGGAGCTATCCGCGCTGGAGCGCAAGCAGCAGGTCGAAATTATTGCCAGCCCGCGTTTATTGGCCTCCCACATGCAGCCTGCCAGCATCAAGCAGGGAAGCGAGATCCCCTATCAGGTTTCCAGTGGCGAAAGCGGCGCCACTTCGGTGGAGTTCAAAGAGGCGGTGCTGGGCATGGAGGTCACGCCGACGGTGCTGCAGCAGGGAAGAGTGCGGCTTAAGCTGCGAATAAGCGAGAATACGCCAGGCCAGGTGCTGAAGCAGGAAAACGGCGAAGCGCTGGCCATCGATAAGCAGGAGATAGAGACCCTAGTGGAAGTTCGCAGCGGCGAGACTTTAGCGTTGGGCGGCATCTTTTCGCAGAAAAACAAAACCGCCCGCGACAGCGTCCCGCTGCTTGGCGATATCCCGGTACTGGGACGTCTGTTTCGTCGTGACGGGAAAGATAATGAACGTCGCGAACTGGTTGTCTTTATTACGCCACGGATTCTGGCAGTACGTTAAGCAGGTTTTTCATGCTAAACACGTTTCAGGTGTTTGACGTGAGGACGGATTTAGCATACAAGGGGTACCGATTTGAGAGTCGGGTACGACATCAATCCTCCCTTTATTGTCCGGCGATTTTATTCAGTTGCCAAACCAGCCGGAGTATTGAGATAATTTTTAGTCTGACTCTCGCTCTATTGCATATGAGGTTTCAGTTCATGCCCTGCGGCGCTGGGTGTCTGCGAAGCGGGTTTATCATTAACGAATAGTCTTAGTAGTACCGAAAAAATGGCAGAGAAACGCAATATCTTTCTGGTTGGGCCTATGGGTGCCGGCAAAAGCACTATTGGGCGCCAGTTAGCCCAACAGCTCAACATGGAATTTTACGATTCTGATCAAGAGATTGAGAAACGCACTGGCGCTGATGTGGGCTGGGTCTTCGATGTTGAAGGCGAAGAAGGCTTCCGTGACCGTGAAGAGAAAATTATCAATGAGTTGACGGAAAAACAGGGGATTGTGCTGGCGACTGGCGGCGGCTCTGTAAAATCCCGTGAAACGCGTAACCGTCTCTCCGCCCGCGGCGTGGTGGTCTACCTGGAAACTACGATCGAGAAGCAGTTGGCCCGTACGCAGCGCGATAAAAAGCGTCCTTTGCTACAAGTCGATGCGCCGCCTCGTGAAGTGCTGGAAGCGCTGGCTGACGAGCGTAACCCGCTGTATGAAGAGATCGCCGATGTGACTATCCGCACAGACGATCAGAGTGCGAAAGTCGTCGCGAACCAGATTATTCATATGCTGGAAAGCAACTGATTCTGGCTTAATAAAAGTGCGTCAGAGTAATAGTCATTGAGGTGGATGTCGCGTTATGGAGAGGCTTACTGTTACCCTCGGGGAACGTAGTTACCCGATTACCATCGCGGCTGGTTTGTTTAACGATCCAGCTTCCTTCCTGCCACTCAAGTCGGGCGACCAGGCTATGCTGGTCACCAACGAAACGCTGGCGCCGCTTTATCTGGATACCGTCCGCTCTGCGCTGGAGCAGTCAGGGGTCAACGTTGACAGCGTCATTCTGCCAGACGGCGAGCAATACAAAAGCCTGGCGGTGATGGATACCGTGTTTACTGCGCTGTTGCAAAAACCACATGGCCGCGACACCACTCTGGTGGCGCTTGGCGGGGGGGTGATCGGTGATTTAACCGGTTTCGCCGCGGCAAGCTATCAGCGCGGCGTGCGTTTCATCCAGGTCCCTACCACCCTGTTGTCGCAGGTCGACTCGTCGGTCGGCGGCAAAACCGCAGTGAACCACCCTCTCGGCAAAAACATGATTGGCGCCTTCTGGCAGCCGGTTTCCGTGGTAGTTGATCTTAACTGTCTGAAAACTCTGCCGAAGCGCGAGCTCGCTTCCGGACTGGCTGAGGTCATCAAGTACGGGGTGATCCTGGATGGTGAATTCTTCAGCTGGCTGGAAAACAACATTGATGCGCTGCTGGCGCTGGACGATACCGCCATGGCGTACTGCATTCGCCGCTGCTGTGAACTGAAAGCGGAGGTTGTGGCAGCCGACGAGCGTGAAACCGGGTTACGTGCTTTACTCAATCTTGGACATACCTTCGGCCATGCTATCGAAGCGGAAATGGGCTACGGTAACTGGCTGCATGGCGAAGCGGTGGCGGCAGGTATGGTGATGGCGGCACGCACGTCCGAACGGCTGGGGCAGTTCCGCGCGCAGGATACTCAGCGCATTATCGAGCTGCTCAAGCGTGCAGGCTTACCGGTACGCGGCCCGCAGGAAATGAGTGCGCAGGCGTATTTGCCCCATATGATGCGCGATAAAAAGGTACTGGCTGGCGAAATGCGGCTGGTGCTCCCGCTCGCAATAGGAAGCAGCGAGCTGCGCGGCGGAGTGCCGCACGATGTGGTTCTTGGCGCGATTGCTGATACTCAGCAGGCGCAACAATAAGAAGGTCTGGCCGCGTTCGCGCGGCGTTATCATTTCGGGTGATGTGCAATAATCGTGAGCATAAGCCTTTTAGTGGGGTGTTAAATGGATGATTTCAAACCAGAAGACGATATGAAAGCCGATCGCAACGATCGTCGTGCTGGTCGTTCCCGTCAGTCTTCCGAGCGTGATGCCGATCCGCATATCAATTTTGACGATGTTGATCTTGATGCCGATGAAGGCCGTCCGACGCGCGCTGGTAAGGCCCGTCGCGAGCGTGAAGAGGAAGAGTTCGAAGAAGAACTGGATGCGCAAGACGAGGAGATGCTCGAAGAGCAGCCTGTAGAGCGTCGTCCGCGCAAGCGTAAAAAAGCGCCGGCCAAACCGGCCTCCCGCCAGTACATCATGATGGGTGTGGGGATTCTGGTGCTGCTGCTGTTGATCGTGGGTATCGGTTCCGCACTGAAATCGCCATCCTCTTCCAGCCAGCAGACCGCTTCCGGCGAGAAGAGCATTAATCTGTCTGACGACCAGTCCGCCAGCATGCCTGCTGCCGGCCAGGACCAGACTGCCGCCGCTAACAGCACCTCACAGCAGGACGTAACGGTACCGCCTATTGCCGCGAACCCGACGCAGGGCCAGGCAGCGGTTGCGCCGCAGGGCCAGCAGCGTATCGAAGTTCAGGGCGATCTGAACAATGCGTTGACCCAGCAGCAGGGCCAACTGGACGGCGCCGTGGCTAACTCGACGCTGCCGACTGAACCGGCTACCGTCGCGCCAATCCGGAATGGCGCCAATGGCACCGCGGCGCCGCGCCAGGCGACCGAGCGTCAGACAGCAGCGACCCCGCGTCCGGCTGAACGTAAGCATACCGTTATCGAAGCGAAGCCGCAGTCGAAGCCACAGGCCGTGGCGAAAACGCCGGTAGAATCGAAGCCGGTCCAGCAGAAGCATGTTGAAAGCACGGCGACCACCGCTCCGGCGAAAACGTCCGTCAGCGAAAGCAAACCGGTGGCCACCGCTCAGAGCAAACCGACCACGACGACCGCAGCGCCAGCGGCAACGGCAGCTGCGGCAGCGCCGGCAGCGAAGACCGGGAAGACGGCAGGTGACGTCAGCTCAATGAAAACTGCGCCGTCGGGTCA
Source organism: Klebsiella sp. MS 92-3 (assembly GCF_000195655.1). Lineage (NCBI taxonomy): Bacteria > Pseudomonadati > Pseudomonadota > Gammaproteobacteria > Enterobacterales > Enterobacteriaceae > Klebsiella > Klebsiella sp. MS 92-3. Next base: position 7,810 of record NZ_GL882853.1, on the reverse strand, counting down.
CTATACTCTGCAGCTCAGCAGCTCCTCTAACTACGACAACCTCAACAACTGGGCGAAGAAAGAGAAGCTGGATAAATATGTTGTCTATGAAACGTCGCGTAACGGCCAACCATGGTACGTGCTGGTGAGCGGTATCTATGCATCGAAAGATGAAGCGAAACGTGCTGTCACCTCGCTGCCGGCGGACGTGCAGGCGAAAAATCCATGGGCAAAACCGCTGCATCAGGTTCAGGCTGACCTGAAATAATGCCGTGGGGTAGTCTTAAGCGCAGGATGCTGTCGGAGCTTTCTCCACAGCCGGAGAACGTGTAATTAGTTAGGCAGCATGAAAAAGAATCGCGCTTTTCTGAAGTGGGCAGGGGGAAAGTTCCCCCTGCTTGACGATATTAAAAAGCATTTGCCGGAAGGCGAGTGCTTGATCGAGCCCTTTGTGGGCGCCGGGTCGGTATTTCTTAATACCGACTTTTCTCGTTATATCCTCGCGGATATCAACAGTGACTTAATCGGCCTGTACAACATCGTCAAACTGCGCACCGACGAATACGTCGCCGCCGCCCGTGAGATGTTTACCCCGGAAAATAACGTCGCTGAGCGCTACTACCTGTATCGTGATGAATTTAACCAAAGCCAGGATCCGCTGCGTCGCGCGGTGCTGTTCCTGTATTTGAACCGTCACGGCTACAATGGCCTGTGCCGCTACAATCTGCGCGGCGAGTTCAATGTGCCGTTTGGCCGCTATAAAAAGCCCTATTTCCCCGAAGCTGAGCTCTATCATTTCGCCGAGAAGGCGCAAAACGCCGAGTTTTACTGCGAATCTTACGAAGAGTGCATGCAACGTGCGGATAGCCGCACAGTGGTGTATTGCGATCCGCCCTATGCGCCGCTAACGGCGACGGCGAACTTTACCGCCTACCACACCAACAGTTTCAACCTGGAACAACAGGTACTGCTGGCGCAAAAGGCGGAATCGCTGATGAAAAAGCGCATCCCGGTGCTGATTTCCAACCACCGCACGCCGCTGACGCAGGAATGGTATAAAAACGCGGCAGAAACGCATATTGTGAAGGTGCGGCGCAGCATCAGCAGCAACGGTGGTACGCGTAAAAAGGTGGACGAGCTATTAGCGCTCTACCGTCCGCCTAAGACCAAATAAATTTCAAGGAGATGCGGATGAAGCAGTATTTGATTGCCCCTTCGATTCTGTCGGCTGATTTTGCCCGTCTGGGTGAGGATACCGCGAAGGCGCTGGCGGCGGGTGCGGATGTCGTGCACTTCGACGTTATGGACAACCACTACGTGCCAAACCTGACGATTGGCCCGATGGTGCTGAAGTCACTGCGAAATTACGGTATTACCGCGCCAATCGACGTTCACCTGATGGTGAAGCCGGTCGACCGCATCATTCCTGATTTTGCCGAAGCTGGCGCCAGCATTATCACCTTCCATCCGGAAGCCTCCGAACACGTCGATCGCAGCCTGCAGCTTATCAAAGAGCACGGCTGTAAAGCGGGCCTGGTGTTTAACCCGGCGACGCCGCTGAGCTACCTCGATTACGTGATGGATAAGCTGGACGTGATCCTGCTGATGTCGGTTAACCCGGGCTTTGGCGGCCAGTCCTTTATTCCCCAGACGCTGGATAAACTGCGTGAAGTGCGCCAGCGCATCGATGCGTCCGGCTACGACATCCGCCTGGAAGTGGATGGCGGCGTGAAAGCCAGCAATATCGGCGAAATCGCCGCGGCGGGTGCGGATATGTTTGTTGCCGGTTCGGCGATCTTCGGTCAGCCGGACTACAAGCAAGTCATTGATCAAATGCGTAGTGAATTAGCGAAGGTGAGTCATGGATAAATTACAGGCGATCCGCGGCATCGCATTTGATCTCGACGGCACGCTGGTGGACAGCGCGCCGGGTCTAACCTCGGCGGTTGATAACGCTCTGTACGCCCTGGAGCTGCCGGTGGCGGGAGAAGAACGCGTTATCACCTGGATCGGTAACGGCGCCGATGTCCTGATGGAGCGGGCGCTGACCTGGGCTCGTCAGGAGCGAGCAACGTTACGTGCGGCGATGGGTAAGCCTTCCGTCGACGATCATGATATTCCGCAAGACGAGCAGCTGCGCATTTTGCGTAAACTGTTTGACCGCTATTACGCCGAAGCGGCGGAAGAGGGCAGTTTCCTGTTCCCGGCGGTGGCCGATACGCTCGGCGCGCTGCATGCCAAAGGCCTGCCGCTGGCGCTGGTTACCAATAAGCCGACGCCGTTTGTCGCCCCGCTGTTGGACGCGCTCGATATTGCGAAATATTTTACCGTGGTGATTGGCGGCGATGACGTGCAGAATAAAAAGCCGCATCCGGAACCGCTGCTGCTGGTGGCGGAAAAGCTCTCTCTGGCTCCAGCCGAGCTGCTGTTTGTCGGCGATTCGCGCAATGATATTCAGGCGGCCAAAGCGGCAGGCTGCTGCTCTGTTGGTCTGACCTACGGTTATAACTATGGTGAACCGCTTGCGCTGAGCGAGCCGGACTATCTCTTCGACCAGTTTAACGAACTCTTACCCGCTCTCGGGTTACCGCACAGTGAAACTCAGGAATTGAAACATGACTAAGCCCATCGTTTTTAGTGGCGCACAGCCCTCAGGTGAACTGACCATTGGCAACTATATGGGTGCGCTGCGTCAGTGGGTAAACATGCAGGACGATTACCACTGCATCTATTGCATCGTGGACCAGCACGCCATCACCGTGCGCCAGGATCCGCAGCAGCTGCGCAAGGCGACGCTGGACACCCTGGCGCTGTATCTGGCCTGCGGCATCGACCCGCAGAAAAGCACTATCTTCGTGCAGTCGCACGTGCCGGAACATGCCCAGCTAGGCTGGGCGCTGAACTGCTACACCTATTTCGGCGAACTGAGCCGCATGACTCAGTTTAAAGACAAGTCAGCGCGCTACGCGGAGAACATCAACGCCGGTCTGTTTGATTATCCGGTACTGATGGCCGCTGACATTCTGCTGTACCAGACCAACCAGGTTCCGGTGGGCGAAGATCAGAAACAGCACCTTGAGCTAAGCCGCGATATCGCCCAGCGTTTTAACGCCATCTACGGCGATATTTTTAAAGTGCCTGAGCCGTTTATCCCTAAATCCGGCGCGCGCGTGATGTCGCTGCTGGAGCCGACGAAAAAGATGTCCAAGTCCGACGACAACCGCAACAACGTCATCGGCCTGCTGGAAGATCCGAAATCGGTGGTCAAGAAGATTAAACGTGCGGTCACCGACTCCGACGAGCCGCCGGTAGTGCGTTACGATCTGAAAGAGAAAGCGGGCGTCTCCAACCTGCTGGATATCCTCTCCGCGGTTACCGGGAAAACTATTCCTGAGCTGGAACAGCATTTTGAAGGCAAAATGTATGGCCACCTGAAAGGCGAAGTCGCCGAAGCGGTATCGGGCATGCTGATTGACCTGCAGGAGCGCTATCACCGTTTCCGTAACGACGAAGCGTTTCTCAATCAGGTGATGAAAGACGGTGCGGAAAAGGCCAGCGCGCGGGCTTCTCAAACCCTGAAAGCGGTATACGAAGCGATTGGCTTTGTCGCCAAGCCGTAAGCGACGCAACAGCTAAAAGGGGGGGGGGGTGGGGCGCCCCCCCTTTTTTTTTTTTTTTTTTTTTT
>NZ_GL882853.1:0-4092 GCF_000195655.1 Klebsiella sp. MS 92-3 | reverse complement strand
AAAAAAAAAAAAAAAAAAAGGGGGGGGGGGCCCCCCCCCCCCTTTTTTATGTCTGTCACTTTATGGGAGGCAAGGTTAATGGTTCGAAAACCAGTTCAGTTTATCCCGCAGACCGACCACGCGGCCGACGATGATCAGCGCCGGGCTGGCCATCTGCTGCGCCAGAATATCCAGTTGTCCTAAGGTGCCGCTGACCACTTTTTGCGTCACAGCGGTGCCGTTCTCGACGATGGCGGCGGGCATATCTTCAGCCATGCCGTGAGCGATAAGCTTCTCGCGGATCGCCGGCGCCTGGTTCAGACCCATGTAGAACACCAGGGTTTGCTTCTCCACCGCCAGGTTCGCCCAGTCCAGCTCGCCGCCGGTTTTCAGGTGGCCAGTGACCAGGCGGACGCCCTGGGCGAAATCGCGGTGGGTCAGGGGGATCCCCGAATAAGCGGAGCAGCCGGAGGCGGCGGTAATGCCAGGCACAACGGAGAAGGGGATGCCCGCCTCGCAAAGCGTCTCCAGCTCTTCCCCTCCGCGGCCAAAGATAAAGGGATCGCCGCCTTTCAGCCGGACCACGCGTCTTCCTTTTTGCGCTTCGCGCAGCAGGATCTGGTTGATCTCCTCCTGCGGGACGCAGTGGTAGCCTGAGCGCTTGCCGACGAACACCCGATCGGCATCACGGCGCACCAGATTCATGATGTCATCGGAGACCAGCCGATCATAGACCACCACGTCAGCCTGCTGGATCTGCTGCAGGCCTTTGAGCGTGAGCAGCCCGGCGTCACCGGGGCCGGCGCCAACCAGCACCACCTCGCCGCGATGCTCCAACGGCTCCGTCAGCAACTGCTCAGTGGTATCCGCGACTGCCTGCCGATCGTCATTAGCCAGCGACTGCGCCAGACGGTCGTTAACAAACAGCTTCTCCCAGAAGCGGCGACGCTCGCCTACGGTGGCAAACTGCTGCTTAACCCGCGCGCGCAGATGGCCGGCATAGCGGGCCAGCTGGCCGAGATGCAGGGGCAGAATTGACTCCAGTTTCTCGCGCAGCAGGCGCGCCAGAACCGGTGATGTCCCGCCCGAGGAGACGGCGACCATCAGCGGCGAGCGATCGATGATCGACGGCATGATAAAGCTGGCCTGGCGCGGGGCATCCACCACGTTACAGAAGATACGCCGCGCTTCGGCCGCCTCGCTAACCTGCTGGTTGACCGTCTCATCATCAGTAGCGGCGATGGCCAGCCAGCAGTTATCCAGCAGCGAGGGGATAAACTCCCCCTGCACCAGAGTTAGCATCTGTGAATCAGCCCACACCTGAAACTGGGGCGTGAAGTCGAGCGCATTGACCGTGACGTTAGCGCCAGCATCCAGCAGCAGACGGGCTTTGCGTTCGGCGACATCCCCGCCGCCAACCAGTAAACAATCGCGCTGGCGCAACTGGCAGAATATGGGTAAGTGATCCACAGAATAACCTCATGAAAATAAGGGGTAGAAAACGAGTGGTCGTAGAATAGCAGCAAAGGTAATACAAAACATGCGACATATCCCGCACTCATGCGCTGTCGGTCAGAACTGTTACTTATATCTCCCCCCGTGGCCGGGGGGAGGGAGAAGGACTTACGCTTTAAGCTGAACGTGTCCGTCTTTCACGCGGGCGTCGAAGCGGGCGATAGAGTGGCTGGCATCTTCCATGCACAGGCCGTCGCTCAGGCGGAAGCGCTGTTTTTTCAGCGGGCTGGCGACCCATAGCGCGCCGTCATGCTCGGCGATAATCCCGCGAGACAGTACGCTGGCGTTGAAGAACGGATCAATGTTGCTGATGGCGAATACTCTGTCGTCATGGTAGGGACGGAAGATCGCCACCTGCTGCTGACCGAGCAGGGCGCAGACGCCGGTGGCCGGCAGGATGTCGTCGATGCTGCAGATATTTACCCACTGGCTCATGCTTTTTCCTCCACCAGAGTAACCGGGATACGCTCATACGGCGTGGCCGGGCGGTGCTGGTCACGTTCCGGCACCACCTGAACGTTCGGGTCGCGCTGGTCGCTGTTGATAAAGTGTTTGAAGCGGGTCTGCGCCGCCGGGTTGTTGACGGTCTCGGTCCACTCGCAGGCGAAGGCGGCGCGCAGGCGAGCCAGCTCTTCTTCCAGATGGTCGTTCAGACCGAGCTTGTCATCGATGATGACGCTGCGCAGATAGTCGATACCGCCTTCCATATTGTCCAGCCACGGGGCAGTGCGGGTCAGCTTATCGGCGGTGCGGATGTAGAACATCATAAAGCGGTCGAGATATTTGATGAGCGTATCGCGATCGAGGTCCGCGGCCAGTAGATCGGCGTGACGCGGTTTCATCCCGCCGTTACCGCACACGTACAGGTTCCAGCCTTTCTCGGTGGCGATGATCCCAACGTCTTTACCCTGCGCTTCCGCGCATTCACGGGTACAGCCGGAGACGCCGAACTTCATTTTGTGCGGGGTGCGGATGCCTTTGTAGCGGTTTTCCAGTTCCACGCCGAAGCCGACGCTGTCGCCAACGCCGTAGCGGCACCAGGTACTGCCGACGCAGGTTTTCGCCATTCGCAGCGCTTTGGCGTAGGCGTGGCCGGTTTCGAATCCCGCTTCAATCAGCTGCCGCCAGATCTCCGGCAGGTCGTCTTTCTGCGCGCCAAACAGGCCGATGCGCTGAGAGCCGGTGATTTTGGTGTACAGATTGAATTCACGCGCGATACGGCCCACGGCGACCAGCCCTTCCGGCGTGATTTCGCCGCCAGCTGAGCGCGGGATCACCGAATAGGTACCATCTTTCTGAATGTTGGCGAGGAAGTTGTCGTTGCTGTCCTGCAGCGGCGTGTGCTGCGGCTTGAGGATGTACTCATTCCAGCAGGAGGCCAGCAGGGAACCGACGGTCGGCTTACAGACTTCACAGCCGTAGCCCTGACCGTGTTTTTCCAGCAGTTCGTCGAAGGTTTTAATGCCTTCCACGCGGATCAGGTGGAACAGCTCCTGACGGGAGTAAGCGAAGTGTTCGCACAGATTGTTGTTGACCTCGATGCCCTGTTTCGCCAGCTCGGCGTTGAGCACCTGAGTGACCAGCGGAATACAGCCCCCGCAGCCGGTCCCGGCTTTGGTTTCCACTTTCAGCGCCGCCACGGTGTGGCAGCCTTTGTTGATAGCGGCGATCAGGTCGCCTTTGCTGACGTCAAAGCAGGAGCAGATCTGCGCGCTGTCCGGCAGTTTATCCACGCCGATCGATGGCTTGCCGCTGCCGGCGTGGGCCGGGAGGATCAGCGAATCCGGGTTTTCCGGCAGCTCGATGGCGTTGAGCACCAGCTGCAGCAGATTGCCGTAGTCGCTGGTGTCGCCGACCAGCACCGCGCCGAGCAGCGTTTTGTTGTCGGCGCTGACGATCAGGCGCTTATAAACTTCTTTGCTTTCGTCGAGATAGACGTAGCTACGGGCGCCCGGCGTGCGGCCGTGGGCATCGCCGATCCCGCCCACGTCCACACCCAACAGCTTCAGCTTGGCGCTGAGGTCGGCGCCGGTGAAGCTATTTTCACTGCCGAGGAGATGGTCGACGGCCACCTGGGCCATTTTATAGCCGGGGGCGACCAGACCGTAGACGCGGTTGTTCCAGCTGGCGCATTCCCCGATGGCATAGATATCCGGATCGGAGGTCTGGCAGCTATCGTTGACCATGATGCCGCCGCGCTGGGCGACCGCCAGCCCGCACTGGGTGGCCAGCTTATCGCGCGGGCGGATCCCGGTTGAGAAGACGATGAAATCGACCTGCAGCTCGCTACCGTCGGCGAAGTGCATGGTTTTGCGCGCCTCGGTGCCCTGCTGAACAATCTCTTTGGTGTTTTTGCTGGTGTGAACTTTCACGCCCATGCTTTCGATTTTGCGCCGCAACTGCTCGCCGCCCATCTGGTCGAGCTGTTCGGCCATCAGCATCGGCGCGAATTCGATAACATGGGTTTCCACACCGAGGTTTTTCAACGCGCCGGCCGCTTCCAGGCCGAGCAGGCCGCCGCCGACTACCCCGCCGCGCTTTGCGGGGCGGGGGGGGGGGGGGGGGGGGGGTTGGGGTGAGTTTGATTTCAGACGACGT
>NZ_GL882852.1:48808-49503 GCF_000195655.1 Klebsiella sp. MS 92-3 | reverse complement strand
TTTATCCCCGCTGGCGCGGGGAACACGACGCCCGGATCAGGTCATGGTTTTGCCATTACGGTTTATCCCCGCTGGCGCGGGGAACACCGACATTCCGCCGGATCCTCGTCCCAAGTCGGCGGTTTATCCCCGCTGGCGCGGGGAACACTGGATGCAGCAAAGCGAAGAAGCACGAATGGCCGGTTTATCCCCGCTGGCGCGGGTAACACTCGCGCATCTCACCGACGACAACGCGCGCCTCCGGTTTATCCCCGCTGGCGTGGGGAACACGGCTCGATGGTTGCCGACAACAGGTCAACCTTCGGTTTATCCCCGCTGGCGCGGGGAACACGTGCTGATTGCCGTAGTAACCGTTGGTATCTGCGGTTTATCCCCGCTGGCGCGGGGAACACTGCTACCAGTTTGCTCAGTGGGTGGTAGGGGACGGTTTATCCCCGCTGGCGCGGGGAACACCACATCAGAATCCACCGGAAAACGCTCATACCCGGTTTATCCCCGCTGGCGCGGGGAACACGCGCAGGCGTCGATAAACTCGCGCGCCATGTCCGGTTTATCCCCGCTGGCGCGGGGAACACGCGCAGAATGATCGACGAAGTGAAGATTCAGGCGGTTTATCCCCGCTGGCGCGGGGAACACCACAGGGCTATATGGAATCTGGTTTTATATTCCGGTTTATCCCCGCTGGCGCGGGGAAC
>NZ_GL882852.1:48284-48798 GCF_000195655.1 Klebsiella sp. MS 92-3 | reverse complement strand
GTTTATCCCCGCTGGCGCGGGGAACACGAGAGCCCAAGATATTCGCGCTCTGGGATTGCCGGTTTATCCCCGCTGGCGCGGGGAACACCGACTTTGACGTTGAAAAGATAAGGACCTCTGCGGTTTATCCCCGCTGGCGCGGGGAACACATTACACGGATAACCCGTGGTTTCCGGACGTGCGGTTTATCCCCGCTGGCGCGGGGAACACACCTCTTCCCCCATCCAGTCATTTACCTGCAGCGGTTTATCCCCGCTGGCGCGGGGAACACCTGGCGCGGACGCCGGGAGATATTGACAACGGCGGTTTATCCCCGCTGGCGCGGGGAACACCAGGAAAGAGACACACCGAAGGCCTCCGCGATCGGTTTATCCCCGCTGGCGCAGGGAACACTCAATGACCAATAACCAGTTAACCTCTACCCACGGTTTATCCCCGCTGGCGCGGGGAACACAGATCGAAATCGACCAACAAATTCGCAGCGCGCGGTTTATCCCCGCTGGCGCGGGGAACA
>NZ_GL882852.1:47090-48274 GCF_000195655.1 Klebsiella sp. MS 92-3 | reverse complement strand
GTTTATCCCCGCTGGCGCGGGGAACACTTGCTATGGCGTTGGCGCACTGAATATCGGTGCGGTTTATCCCCGCTGGCGCGGGGAACACTAATCCTGGTCGCCCACGCGGATCCGGTCCCGCGGTTTATCCCCGCTGGCGCGGGGAACACGATAAGGACATTGCCGATGATATTATTAAAAGCGGTTTATCCCCGCTGGCGCGGGGAACACACCATAGTGCGGTTCAACAATAACGATCGATCCGGTTTATCCCCGCTGGCGCGGGGAACACTACCCGCTGGCGCTGCGTATCGGGCGCTATGTCGGTTTATCCCCGCTGGCGCGGGGAACACAAGAGGTGATCCGGTTTAACCCGTATGCGCTGCGGTTTATCCCCGCTGGCGCGGGGAACACGGTGCCAAAGTCTTCCCACACCGGGGCGTCGACGGTTTATCCCCGCTGGCGCGGGGAACACGCAGAAAGCATGCACAACTTCGACCGTGAAAACGGTTTATCCCCGCTGGCGCGGGGAACACAAAAAGACATCCGTTCGCCTGCTCTACCCAATCGGTTTATCCCCGCTGGCGCGGGGAACACTTCCAGGTGTAGATCATGCTCTGGTTCAGGCCCGGTTTATCCCCGCTGGCGCGGGGAACACCACCGTTACCCGATAGTGATCAGGCCGGCGCCCGGTTTATCCCCGCTGGCGCGGGGAACACACCGCCACGCAACTGACCACGCCAGCGGTTTACGGTTTATCCCCGCTGGCGCGGGGAACACCTGCGGGCTTTTGTTCTTATATTCCTCCGTTCCGGTTTATCCCCGCTGGCGCGGGGAACATGCTTTTTGCCACACAACACGGTAACAAACCACCGGTTTATCCCCGCTGGCGCGGGGAACACTTACGCCAGCGCGCGGCCTTACGTTTAATCCGCGGTTTATCCCCGCTGGCGCGGGGAACACGAATTGTCTCTAATTTAGTAAATGAATATTCACGGTTTATCCCCGCTGGCGCGGGGAACACCGTCACCTCGTAGCGGAGGCGCACACGCAGAGCGGTTTATCCCCGCTGGCGCGGGGAACACGTCGAAATGTTCCAGGATGCTGTCGTCCTGTACGGTTTATCCCCGCTGGCGCGGGGAACACAGCTCCTGGCCCAGTATCTGGAAGAGGAGCACCGGTTTATCCCCGCTGGCGCGGGGAAC
>NZ_GL882852.1:36820-47080 GCF_000195655.1 Klebsiella sp. MS 92-3 | reverse complement strand
GTTTATCCCCGCTGGCGCGGGGAACACGATTATCTGCCTGGTGGCCAGAAGCGTGGATGCGGTTTATCCCCGCTGGCGCGGGGAACACACTTCGGTAACCGTACTGGCAGCACCGGCCACCGGTTTATCCCCGCTGGCGCGGGGAACACGCAAAAAACACGGTGCGGCGCTGGTACTTCGATGGTTTATCCCCGCTGGCGCGGGGAACACTTCCGGTTACTTCATCGAATTTATCAATATTACGGTTTACCCCCGCTGGCGCGGGGAACACCGGATCGGCAGAGTCGACAAAACCCAGCCCGCCGGTTTATCCCCGCTGGCGCGGGGAACCCGCCCGTCTTTTTCCGAGGTATCAGCGTGAGCGGTTTATCCCCGCTGGCGCGGGGAACACTAAAGATATATTACTGTTTTATAATAGCTTTTTAAGCACACAACAATTTACCAACTTTATCACAACAATCTCACATTATTAAAGAACATCCAACTCATTGATTTTCAACGGGAAGGAATGAAACCAGTCGTAGGCCATCTAAATCTACCGGTATACGGCGGTTTTCTCCCCAGGTTTGAAACTCAAAACCTGATTCGCTGTTTGTCGCCCAGGCCATCACGACATTTCCACCGTCACTTAGCTGTATCACCTGCTGCCAGATCATTTCCCGGATCCGTTTTGAGGTATCACCAACATATACCCCAGCGCGGATCTCAAGCAGCCAGATTGCGAGCCGTCCTCGCAGGCGAGGTGGAACATTTTCCGTCACCACCATAAGCATACTCATCAGCCATGCCCTCGATGCCCTTTATCTCCCATCGACTCGGGCTCGGGTATCGCCGGCGGCAGCATATCCGGCGGTGGTTGAGGCGGTTCAATTTCGCCAGCAGACAGCACCTCTTCAATCAACGGAATCAATTTGCCTGTCAGCTTTGTACTGCGGAAAATATCGCGACAGGCCAGCCTGACTTCTTTATCCGGCTCCGCAGGATGGCTGGCGGCGATCTCAAATGCTTTTGGCACGACGGAATCAAATTTAATAATGTCAGCAATATCATAAACAAACGAAAGCGGCTTACCGCTGTGAATAAAACCGATGGCAGGCGCATAGCCTGCCGCCAGAATCGCTGCTTCAGATATACCGTATAAACACGACGTCGCTGCACTAATACACTGGTTTACAACATCCCCCCTGGCCCAGTCTTTTGGATCATAATTGCGCCCGTGCCATTTCACACCGTAGCGTTTCGCCAACAGAGCGTAGGTTTGCCGAACGCGAGATCCTTCAATACCGCGTAGCTGCTCCACAGAACGGCGCGCGGGTGGCGCTTCACGAAAACGCAGTTCATACATTTTGCGCACCACCTTCAAGCGCAAATCATCATCCAGCGCCAGCTTAGCCTGGTACAAGAGTTTGTCGGCCCGCGCGCCGCCGGGCTGGCCGGAAGAGTAAACCCGCACGCCCGCCTCCCCCACCCACACCAGCAGCGTCCCGACGGTCGAGGCCAAACGCACTGCCGCATGAGAAACCCGCGTTCCCGGCTCCAGCATAATGCAGGCCACCGATCCTACCGGGATATGCGTGCGGATCCCGGTCTTATCGATTAATACAAATGCGCCATCAAGTACATCGATCTGCCCGTACTGGAGAAAGATCATCGATGTCCGATCTTTCAGCGGGATGGGGTTTAACGGCACGAAGGTCACTCGCCATCCCCGGGTTTAATCATCATCATTCCGCAGCCAAAAGCCCGGCTTTTACCGTATCCCGACGCCAGACGCTGCAAAAATAACGCTGGATCGTTCACCACCAACATGCCGGTGTAATCCACACTGCTGAACTGAATGGTCTGGCGCGATTTTTCGCGCCGTATCTGCTGCTGACGATAAGCATCCACCACGGTCTCCGCTAAAGAAAACCCGCTTTGTTCACCTTGCCGCGTTAACCAGGCCAGCGCCGCCTGTTGCTGATGCGCCCAGATATCCCGAGGTTCAACCTGCTCTTTAACCTGGCGCTTAGCGTCCATCAGCAGATCGTGGCGCTTGCCGGCTTTACAAATCGTTGGATTTGCCCGCAAGCTAAAACACAATCTCTGGCCAGCCCGCAGTTCGGGATTAAACGAACGGCTTTGGATCTCAAAAATCTCGCTCTCAGCAGGCAGCTGTGGTGACAAAACGAAAAAGCGAAATGCGCCCTGCAACGCTTCGCGCCGATAGAGAAACTGCCGCTGTTGCCCGCCTGGAAAAAGCTGCCACAACCACTGATGCATGACATATTCACCGCGTTCCACCAGGTGCAAGAGCTGTAATGGCGAAAGCTGCGCGGTATACAACGTTATTCTTGAGAGGTACACGTTTCCTCCTTACTGAGCCAGGTTCCCTGATTCATGGAGCGCTCGCCAAACAGCCAATGCTGGCGGTTAAGCGGACAGTCGCGGCGCCGCAGTATTTTATTGGCGACTAAACCAGCATGCTCACCCTCCCACCAGCATTGATCCTGCAGCTGTCGCAGAGAAAGCCTCAGCAGGTTAAATCTTTCCTGATACTGGCGATAAGCCTGGCGAAGTACCTCTGCGGCGTGGCCTTCAAGCAGCAGCGGCATTAACGGCAGCGCCAGCGGATGACTTTTGCGTCCCAGATACAGCGGAAATACCGGGTAACGTAGCGCCTCATGCAACTGCTCCAGCGAGTAAGGCGCATCAGGCGTGACCGCCACCGCAATCATCCACCAGGCATCGGTATAATAATCGCGCCGGGAGATCAGCGCGCTGAGTAGCTCAGGATCCTGTAACTCTTCGCGGCGACTGAAATAGCGCGCCTTACGCACTTCTTTCGGCATCTGTACAGTATGATAATCCCTCGCCCAGCGCGGTTCGCTGCTGGCGCAGAGCAAAAAGGAGTAATGCTGGTTGAAGGCGTTTAACCGCTGTTCTTCTTCACGGCGGATCCCTAATGCCGCCGCCAGCAGCCCCAGCAATGCTGAACGGGAGGGTAGCTCATGGCTATGACGGACCTCGCCGGGGGCGTCCACGCCCCACGACGCCATCGGACCATGAAGCTGAAAAACCAGATATTGGCTCATTAGCCGCCCCTTACGCGCAGATGAAATCAAGCACGTCATTCATGCTTCCCTGCTTATTCATCACGTCAAAGTGCTGAAATGCCGTCTGCTGCCCGTAGACGGTATTCATATTTTCCCGCAGCGCAGTAATCCGCTGCACCGCGACATCCAGCTGATCGCCGCCATTAATGGGCTGATAAAATGCCGCCGCCAGTGAGCGTGGTTGATCGGTACCTTTTTCCGCCAGCGCCCAGGACGCATAGGCGCGGCTGGCGAAGCTGTTCTGTTTGCCGGTTGGAGAGACTTTTAGCGCCGCTTCGGTGAAGGCGCGCAGCGTTTTGTTCGCCAGTTCTTCATTACCGTTGAGGTTGTTCACCAGCAGATCTTTATCAATGCAGATATAGGTATAAAACAGCGCCGAGCCAAAACCTGTCTCCCCTAAGTGGCCCGCGCCGGCGTCTTCAGAGGCCGCGCGTAAGTCATCCACCGCCGTAAAGAAATCGTCCTCAACAATGGTTTCGCTAACGCCAAAAGCGTGCGCCACCTGGCAGGCAGCTTCAACGTTATAGGTCGGTTGGTCCGCCAGCATACGGCCAAACATCGCGATATCCACCGCCATGCGGTCATGGCGCAGCAGCGCCGCTTCTTCTTTCGTGGCCGCACGTTTTTCTTCCGCCAGGCGGTGCGCCAGCGCTTTCACGGCGTCAAACTCTGCGGGGCTAATGTGCGCCAGCTGTTCCGTTTCCGAACACTTCAGCGGATCGTTTTGATCCGCTTTAGTTTTAACTTTGCCAAAGCATTCACCAATAGCTTTGACGTAATCCACCGCTTTCCTGGGTTCAATCCCGCTCTTCACCAGAATTTCCGCGGCTTCGCGGGCGATGCGGCCGCTGCGGATGCCAATATGGCCGGCCAGTGCGTGCTCAAAAAGTTCGGAGGTACGCCATGCGCGTTTCAGGCTCTGTGAAGAGATGCGCAAACGGGTCGCCCCACCAAGCATCACCGTTTTCGGCGCGCCGGTATCGTCGCGGTTGAGGTTAGCGGCAGGATAAGCAGTCAGTAAGTGAAGCTGAATAAAAGTCGTCATTTGAAATTCCTTTTAAAATCATTCGGCATCGCCGGCCTGGTAATAGTCCAGCGCCCAGCGGATACGGATAAACTCGATTGGCCGCTGCTGACGGCGGCGGTGATTCAGTAAATCGTCTTGCTCACGACACCAGCGAAAGATATCTTCCGCCAGCGACAAGAGATTGACAGAGCCGTGGAGCAGACTTATCGCGCGACGCAGCTGGCGCAGCAGCTCATCGGGGGTTTTGACCGCCGAAAGCCGGGCAAACCTCAGTCTCGACATCACCGGGGTATCGCCCGTTTTCTGCCCCAGCTGAGCGGCGAACGTCTGGCGATCATCAATCGTTTTGACCTGCGCCGCCAGCGCCGCCACCAGCGCCAGCGCGGTAAAACGCCACGCCTTCCCCTGGGTGTTCCACAGAGAATGTGTTTGCACCATCAGGGAGTGGAAGCCTTCCGACAGGCAGACATCGTTCAACGTCGCGCTACGCCGGAGGCTGGCCCGCAGACCGCGCTTCTCCTGCAGCTCTTCATGCCATTGGCGCAGAGTGGCCTTATGTTCATCACTTACAACATTCATTGCGCAGCCTCCTGCTTTTTAGCCCTGGCGGCTTTTGCACTCTGCTTTTCCGCCGACGTGGCGAAATATTTTTTACGCGCGGTCATGCAGCGCGCCAGGTCGTTGTTTTCATAGGGATTGGTAAAGACACGATCGTCAAAGCAGCGACGAACGAATAACCACAGCTCTCTTTGCCATTTGTCCAGCCGCTCCTGCGCGGGTTGGCCATTCTCCAGTTCGTGTATGAGGTTCAAAAAAAGCGGCTGGGTCTGGTTCCAGAAATCGATATCAATAAAGCTAAAGTCGCCGCGCGCGCCTTTGGGATCGTCAAACCATGCCTCTTTTAGCGCGCTGCGCAGCAGGCTCAGCAGGCGTGCGGCGGTTTGTGCTGCTTTGCGTAAATCCGGGATCGTGCTTTCATCCGTCAACAGCGGGAAATGATGTTCGTACCAGCAGCGAATCTTCATGTTGTCGAAGTCGGCGCCAAATCCCCATAGCCCGGCTTTGATGTTCCTGAGACCGCGTGCATTGAACACCTTCACGACCTGGGCTGGGTATTCACTGTTGCTTTCCGTCTGATTGTCCTGGCTTAACCCCAGCCAGTCGCGCCAGATAAGCCCGCCGGGCTGGGGTTTGACGGAAAAGAAGCCGCCGTCACCTTTCAGCGCCAGACGATACGGCGTGAGCGGGTGGCGCCAGCCGTCGTAGTTTATGCCGTAGTTTTTGACCGCCATCTGGCTGAGTAGCCCATCGCTTTCGCTGGCGCAGGTGTCGCAGGTCCCTGGCTGAGTGGCGGCAAAATCCAGGCGAATACGGCGGGGCATTCCCCAGTACGCCTGCAGCTTATCTACCTGCTCCGGGGTAGTGATGGCGCTGGCTTGTTCGCTGGTGCGCGTCGGAGCAAGCCACGGGAAA
Organism: Klebsiella sp. MS 92-3; assembly: GCF_000195655.1. Taxonomy (NCBI): domain Bacteria; kingdom Pseudomonadati; phylum Pseudomonadota; class Gammaproteobacteria; order Enterobacterales; family Enterobacteriaceae; genus Klebsiella; species Klebsiella sp. MS 92-3. The sequence continues at coordinate 41,485 of NZ_GL882852.1, read as the reverse complement.
ACGGACTCATCGTAAGCGGCAGGTAACGGCATATCCGCGGCATCCTGCGGCAGCACGTTGAGCCACAGCTTGCGCCATAGCGGCGTGAGTCGCTCCCCCTCATACTCCTGCAGTTCAATCAGCGTGGTCAGCGGCCCACCGCCGCGCAGTCCGGTGCGGTAGCCTTTGCCGCCTGCTGGCGCATTCAGCTGTAAAGAAAACAACGCCAGCGCAGCGCAGTGCGGGCAAAAAGAGTTGGTCACGCCACGTTTGATAAAATGGTCTTTATTGAATTTAGTGGTCTGCGCGCCGGGGACCTCCGGTAACAGGGAGGCAATCGACACCTTATCGCCCCCTAACGAATCGAAATCCTGCATAAACGAAGGTGTATCCGGGCCAAACTGAAAGGCAGCCTCCAGCGGCGCTAATGCCGCAACGAGCGTCTCTGCGCTTAACCCCTCTTCCCAGGTATCTTCCCAGCCATTGCGGTTTTTGGGAGCAACAGCGCACTGCAACAGTCCAATCAGAAATTGCCAGGCAGCACCTTGTAAATCTGCTCGCGTAGCGGCAATATCCACCACGTCCTCATCCGTCAGACCGACCGGCGCCAGCTTACCCGTTGTACCATCGCGGTAACGGACCGGAAGCCAGGCAGTAGTTAAAAGAGAGAAAGTATTCATGTAGTTAGCTGCTAGACCTCCATTGTTCCGATGAGTCCTTCACTGGCCGAATAACCGCAATCCGGCGAGTCTGTAACAATAATCACCACGGCGAAATCCGGGTTTTGATGCTGTTGTACACACCACTGCTGCAGCGGCTTTTCAGCCAGGAGCGTGAATTCAGTTTTGTGTTTACGCCACCAGCTTTCCCGCACCCGCAGCATGCTCATTTCCCACGGATGCGCGCCGCAGGCATAAGGCAGCAACCGTCCATCGACGTTTTTCGCCAGCCACAGCGTGATCGACTCTTCTGCCAGGCGAGTAGAGAGCTTGTCAGCCAGGAAATCACTGCTATCGGGGCTATATCCCGGCTTGAAGTTCAGGAGCATTTGGTGAGCAAACGCGCGATCGCAGTAATATTTTGCCAACTGCGCTTGCTCGGCTTTGGCTAAACCATCGGGAATAGCGATACCTTCCCCGTAGACGGATTCAATCAATAATCGGGCAGATTGTGGCATCCGAATGGCCCCCTGCTGTCGCAAAACGCGCTGCGTCAGCCACAGACGGCCGTGATCGGGATAGACATAAGCGCTGTTACGCAACGCGCTGGTCAGCCACTCTTCTTGCGGCGCTTCATCCCACTCCGGGGCGAGGATCAGCAACTGTGGCGCCGCACGCTCGTCCTCTCCGCCGATTTTCAGCCGACCGCGACGATCCCGGATATGGCGTTGAAGCCGACCCGCGCGCTGAATCAGCAAGTCGATCGGCGCTAAATCAGAGATCATGTCGTCCATATCGATATCCAGGCTCTGCTCTATGACCTGAGTGGCAATCAGCACCCTACCCGCCCGCTGCGTGCTGTCGTCCTTGCCGAAGTGCGATAAGGTTTCCGTCTCAATTCGCTGACGGTCATAAAAGGCAAAGCGGCTATGGAATAACGAGATTTTTTCGGCGGGGATCGCGCCTCGGGCCAGCAGTTGGCGATAGATACGCACGGCGTCGTCAATGGAATTGCGTATCCAGGCGATACAGCGGCCTTCGCTGGCGGATTGTTCGATACGGGTGAGGCAGGCTTCTTCGTTATCCAGCCAGCCGATGTTCACGCTGCGCTCGACCTCTTTGCGGGTGGCGACATAGCGGGAGATCACCTCTCGCCCCGCCACCTGCGTCAGCCAGGGATAATCGTCATCACCCAGAAGCGGCGCCGCAAGCGCGCAGCCGCTACCGCGACTAAAGGAAGCAACCAACTTATCGCGCTGCTGCTGCGAGAGCGTAGCGGAAAGCAAGATAACGCAGTTGCCGCTGCGCGCCTGTTGCTCAATCAGGCTTTCCAGAATCCGCGACATATAGGCATCGTAGGCATGGATCTCATCGGCCAGCAGCACTTTATTGTCGAGTCCCAACAACCGCAGGTTGTTATGTTTAAAGGGCATGACTGCCATCAACGCCTGATCAAGCGTGCCCACCCCCACCTCGGCCAGAAGCGCTTTTTTATTGCTGTCGGCAAACCATGCCGCGCAGCCCTGGCTGAATGGCTGTTCGTCATCAGGCTCTTCCGAACCGGAGACAGCGCCGGGCCAGATACGCTGATTAAAGCCCTCCATCAACCCGCGAGCGCTGTGCGCTAGCACCAGGCTGGGGCGCGCGTCAGACTGGTATAAGGCAAGCCACGATTGTGCCAGCCGGTCAAACATCGCATTGGCCGTCGCCATCGTCGGCAGACCGAAAAACAGCCCCTGCGCCTTTCCGGCAGACATCAAGCGGTGGGTAAGGATTAACGCCGCCTCCGTTTTGCCTGCTCCGGTAACATCTTCAAGGATAAACAGCAGCGGTCCAGGCTGGCTGATATCCAGCTCAAGCACCGCCTTCTGGAGCGGCGTAGGATGCTGGATAAAAGGAAACAATGTCTCTATTCCCGTAAATGGTGCAACAGCCGCAGCAGGAGGAAAAACATTCACTGCCTGCTCTGCCTGCGCGTTTGCCTGCCGCCAGTAGACATCAAGCGGCATTCGCTGGGAGACCCGGGGAAAAAAGCGGGTCGATGAGCCCGTCCAGTCAGCCAGTACCACCGCAGCCGAAATAAACCACGACAGGTGACTGAACAGCTCCACACCTGCATCATCATCCCAAAAGGACGGGATTTCCATGTCCGGGAATAGCGATTTAATAGCTAACAGAAAGTCATGCGCTGCTTTAATATCGGATGGATGGAAATTATCCAGAGCGCGCATCCCCACCGGCGGACGCCCGTGATGGCCAGTGGTTAAGGGCATCCACAGAGTAATTACACGCTTAAGTTTACGAATGGAAAGCGATGAGTTCGGAAATAATTCTGAACAATCGCTGAAGTGGGAATTCCATAGCCAATATCCCAGTGACGCATGGGATATTTTTTCATATGTATTTCGACTATCCTTCTGCACGCAGAGATTATCATGGGAATATAATTGTTGAAATGAACGGGAGAATTTCCCAATATCATGCCAGCATAATAGCCAGGCAAAGAATTGCGCGGCGTTTTCAATATCATTAATCCCTAAACGCCTGAAATAACCTGCCAGACCATAGATATCTCGCTTTACCATCCAGTAGCCCATTGCGGCGACATCAAGGGAATGCCAGCACAGCAGATGGTAATCATCACCCCCGCCGGGTTCTCCCTGGCGAGTTTTACCCCAGTAGTTATAAATTGACACAGCATGTCCAGTGCAGAATCGACAGTGAACTGATAATGTACGCTTTTAAGCCAATTTAAAAATGATATAACTCAAGATAGTTGTTTATTATTAACGCATATAAAATAATGGGCTACATTCACTGAATTAATAAAATAAGGATATAGTTTTTAAATATAAAAAATCCCGGAATGACCGGGATTAAATAATAGAGGAGACAACCGCGCTTAACCCTCGTGCAATCCGCACTCGCGTTTAAGCCCGAAGAACCGGGTCTCTTCTTCTGCCATGCCCGGCTCCCACTTGCGGGTGGTGTGGGTATCGCCTACCGAGAGATAGCCCTGATCCCACAGCGGGTGGTACTTCAGCCCGTGCTTTTGCAGGTACTGATACACCGTGCGGTTATCCCAGTCGATAATCGGTAGCACCTTGAACACCCCGCGCTGGACCGCCAGCACCGGAAGCGTTGCCCGGCTGCCCGACTGCTCGCGGCGCAGACCGGCAAACCACGTCTGCGCGTTGAGCTCTTTCAGCGCCCGGTTCATCGGCTCAACCTTGTTGATCTCATTGTATTTCTCAATGCCCTCAACGCCCTGCTCCCACAGCTTGCCGTAGCGCGCCTCCTGCCAGGCCGCGCTTTCAGCCGCGCGGTAGACCTTCAGGTTCAGCTTGAGCTTGTCCGTCAGCTCGTCAATAAACTGATAGGTTTCCGGGAACAGGTAGCCGGTATCGGTGAGGATCACCGGAATATCCGGGCGGATCTGATTCACCAGATGCAAACTGACTGCCGCCTGAATGCCAAAGCTCGACGACAGCACATAGTTTCCCGGCAGATTTTCCAGCGCCCACGCCACACGCCCTTCGGCGTCAAGCTTTTCCAGTTGGGCGTTGGTTTCCGCGAGTGCCAGAATGCGTTCCACTTTCGGCAATGCATTAAGCGCGTTTAGATCGAGTACGGACATATGAACCTCGTTTGCCTGTTTTGCTGGACGACACTGCGTTCGTCCGGCCTACGGGTTTCGCTGGCCCGGATCGCTACGCGCCACCGGGCACCAGGATGTTATTCCCAGAAATCGCGGGCTGGGTCGAGCACCGGGCGAATGATGCCCGCACGCACCGTAAAATCGCCGAAGCCTTCACCCGCTTCGCGCTCTTTCGCCCAGCGCCCTACCAGTTCGTCTAGCGAGTCGAGAATTTCCGACTCGGTAATATTCTCCCGGTACATCCGCGGGATGCGGGTGCCGTTGCGGTTACCGCCGATGTGCAGGTTATAGCGGCCCGGCGCTTTGCCCACCAGTCCCACTTCCGCCAGCATCGCGCGGCCGCAGCCGTTCGGGCAGCCGGTGACGCGG
>NZ_GL882852.1:30642-36810 GCF_000195655.1 Klebsiella sp. MS 92-3 | reverse complement strand
CCGCAGCCGTTCGGGCAGCCGGTGACGCGGGTGACGATATGCTCATCGCTCACGCCGTGCTTGCTCATCACCCCTTCCACCTTGTCGATAAACGACGGCAGGAAACGCTCGGCTTCCGCCATCGCCAGCGGACAGGTCGGGAAGGAGACGCAGGCCATCGAGTTTTCGCGCTGCGGGGTGACGGCATTCATCAGACCATGATCCCGCGCGAGCTTCTCGATCCGCACCTTCTGATCTTCCGGTACGCTGGCGACAATCAGGTTCTGGTTAGCGGTGATGCGGAATTCGCCTTGATGGACCTTAGCAATCTCCAGCAGGCCAGTCTTCAGCGGACGACCCGGATAATCGAGAATGCGGCCGTTTTCAATAAACAGCGTCAGGTGCCACTTATCATCAATCCCCTTCACCCAGCCGATGCGATCGCCGCGGCCGGTAAATTCGTACGGGCGGATCGGCTCAAACTTAATGCCTGCCCGGCGCTCCACTTCCGCTTTGAAGGTTTCGACACCGACGCGCTCAAGGGTGTACTTGGTTTTCGCATTCTTACGGTCGGTACGGTTGCCCCAGTCGCGCTGGGTGGTCACAACCGCTTCCGCCACCGCCAGCGTATGCTCCAGCGGCAGATAACCGAATTCGCTCGCCGTGCGGGCGTAGGTTTTTTTGTTACCATGTTCGATAGAGAGACCGCCGCCCACCAGCAGGTTAAAGCCCACCAGCTTGCCGTTTTCGGCGATCGCCACGAAGTTCATGTCGTTGGCGTGCAGATCGATATCGTTCTGCGGCGGGATCACCACCGTGGTTTTAAACTTACGCGGCAGATAGGTCTGGCCGAGGATCGGCTCTTCGTCGGTAGTGGCGACCTTTTTCTGATCCAGCCAGATCTCGGCATAAGCGCGGGTACGCGGCAGCAGATGCTCAGAGATCTTTTTCGCCCACTCGTAGGCCTCAGCGTGCAGCTGCGACTCGTACGGGTTGGAGGTGCACAGCACGTTACGGTTCATATCGTTGGCGGTGGCCAGCGCGTCCAGCCCCACCGAGTGCAGCATCTGATGCACCGGCTTGACGTTCTTTTTCAGAATGCCGTGGAACTGAAAGGTCTGCCGGTTGGTCAGGCGAATACTGCCGTAAATGGTGTTCTCAGCGGCAAACTTATCGATCGCCTTCCACTGGGTGGTGGTGATCACCCCGCCCGGCAGACGGCAGCGGAGCAGCATCGCATGACGCGGCTCCAGCTTCTGGGCGGCGCGCTCCGCGCGGATATCGCGATCGTCCTGCTGGTACATGCCGTGGAAACGGATCAGCAGGAAGTTATCGCCTTTAAAACCGCCGGTCAGACCGTCGTTTAAATCTTCCGCAATGGTGCCGCGCAGGTAGTTGCTCTCAAGCTTCATGCGCTCGGCATCGCTCAGTTTACCTTCGACCACTAAAGGCCCCGGATGTTTTTCGCTCATTAGTAGACATCTCGCTGATAACGGCGCTCAACGCGCAGCTCACTTAAAAATTCGTCCGCCGCTTCGGCGTCCATCGCGCCGTATTCGGCAATCACTTCCAGTAAGGTGTTTTCCACGTCCTTCGCCATACGATTGGCGTCGCCGCAGACATAAATGTGGGCGCCGTCATTGATCCAGCGCCACAGCTCGGCCCCCTGCTCGCGCAGTTTGTCCTGCACATAGATTTTTTGTTGTTGATCGCGGGACCAGGCCAGATCGATACGGGTCAGCAGACCTTCCTTCACATAGCTCTGCCACTCCACCTGATAGAGGAAATCTTCGGTGAAGTGCGGGTTGCCGAAGAACAACCAGTTCTTGCCTTGCGCTCCGTCCGCAGCGCGCTGCTGCATAAAGGCGCGGAACGGCGCAATACCGGTGCCCGGGCCAATCATGATCACCGGGGTCTCCGGATTGGCTGGCAGACGGAAGTTGTCGTTGTGTTCGATAAAGACACGGACTTCGCCATCCTCTTCCACGCGGTCGGCGAGGAAGCTGGAGGCACCGCCAGCCCGGGCGCGGCCTTCAATTTCATAGCGCACCACGCCCACGGTGACATGCACCTCGCTCTCCACTTCCGCCTGTGAGGAAGCAATAGAATACAGGCGCGGCGTCAGCGGACGCAGCAGACCGATTAACGCCTCAGCGTCCAGCTGCGCTGGAGAGAAACGGACCATATCGACGATCGGCGTCGCGGCGGCATACTGCTGCAACTGAGCTTTGTCGCCCACCAGCGGCAGCAGCGATTCGCTGCGCGTCAGGGCGGCGTAGTTTTCAACGATAGTCGCGGTGTTAACCGTCAGCTCAAAATGCCACTGCAGGGCTTCCGACAGCGGCAGAGTTTTACCCTCAACGGTCACCGGCTCGTCGCCTTTCAGCCACAGAAGCTCCACCAGCTCTTTCACCAGCTGAGGATCGTTCTGGTACCAGACGCCCAGGGCGTCGCCCGGCTGATAGCGCAGACCGGAATCACCGAGGTCTATTTCGATATGGCGCACATCTTTTTCTGAATTGCGGCCGGTGATTTTCTGATTGACCGACAGGGTCGCCGTCAGGGGCGCTTCTTTGGTATATGGGCTGGTGTGAATATCGTTCACCGCGCCGCTGGTGGCCAGCTGAGCGGGCGCAGCGACCGGCGCACGGGCCTTCAGCGCCTCAACCACGCGCGCGCGCCATTCAGCGGCCGCGGCCTGATATTCAACGTCGGCGTCGACGCGATCGAGCAGACGTTCCGCGCCGAGCTCGGCCAGCTTGTTGTCGAAATCTTTGCCGGACTGGCAGAAAAATTCATAAGAGGTATCGCCGAGACCAAAGACGGCGAACGCAGTCCCGTCCAGCTTCGGCGCTTTCTTAGAGAACAGGAACTTATGCAATGCGACCGCTTCTTCCGGCGGCTCTCCTTCCCCCTGGGTGGACGTCACTACCACCAGCAGTTTTTCCGCAGCAATTTGTTTGAATTTATAATCGCCTGCATTCACCAGCTTCACGTTCAGCTTCGCCGCCAGCAGATCGTCACGCAGCGCTTCGGCGACGCGGCGGGCGTTGCCGGTTTGCGAGGCGGAAATCAGCGTGATCGTCGGTACCTCGGCGGCCGGGGCGGGGGCGGCTACCGCCGTGCCGGACTGCTGATTCAGCACGCCCCAGAAATAGCCAGATACCCAGGCGAGCTGAGTGGGCGTGAAGTCAGTGGTGGCCGCCTGAAGGCGCGCCAGTTGCTCCGGGTTGAGCGGTAGCAAGTTGGAAGGTGGGGCCTGTGTCGTCATGCGTCGTTTGTTCCAGTAAGCAAAGCTGTTATTCGCACCCTGTCAGCGCGACAAAAACAGAAGAGAATAGAAGGTTAACGGCGGGCATAGTAACAATTAAAGAAGGGATGGAAATAATAAATAACCAAATGGACTAACCTGTTTTAGTTGTAGTTATTAACAACAAAATCGATTAAATAAGCAATTGAAATATAAGAGATTAAATCAAATAAAGCAGATAAACATGTCCATTTTCTGTTCACGGCCGTTTTAGTTAATGCGAAAAAATGTACTTTCCGGTACCCTACGGCGGTTTTTTTCGTCCTGTTGAGAGTCAATGATGTCCACCACGCTGTTTAAAGATTTCACCTTCGAAGCCGCCCACCACCTGCCGCACGTCCCGGAAGGACACAAATGCGGTCGCCTGCATGGCCACTCCTTTATGGTGCGTCTGGAGATCACCGGTGAAGTCGATCCCCATACCGGGTGGATCATGGATTTTGCCGAGCTGAAGGCCGCCTTTAAGCCGACATACGATCGCCTCGACCACTATTATCTGAACGATATTCCTGGTCTGGAAAACCCCACCAGCGAAGTGCTGGCCAAATGGATCTGGGATGAGATGAAACCGCGGGTGCCGCTGCTGAGCGCCGTGATGGTCAAAGAGACCTGCACCGCCGGCTGCGTCTATCGCGGCGAGTAAGCGAAAAAAAGCCCGGTCAGTACGCTGCCGGGCTTTTTTATCAGGCAATATTCAGATACTTGTGCGTCTGCATAGACAGGCGCCAGTTGCGGGCGATGCAGGTGTCGATACACAGGCGCGTCGCATCTTCTTTCTGACTGATCGGCTGCAGGGCGATGATCCGCGGTTTGTCATCGCTCAGCGTTTCCAGCAGTTCGTCCAGCGCTTCTATGTCGCGGACGCGCCCTACCGGATGCTTGATCTCATCCGCCCGCTGCAGGGCCTGAGACAGCACGTCATAGCCACCGCGCATGTTGACCTTCGGGGAAACCGTCACCCAGGTATTGGGGCTGCAGCGTACTTCATGGGTGCCGCTGGTTTCAATCTGACAGCTAAAGCCGTTTTGTTCCAGAAGCGAGGTTAACGGCGTTAAATCATGAATGCAGGGCTCACCGCCGGTAATAACCACGTGGCGGGCTGTCCACCCCTGCCGCCCAATAATCGCCAGCAGATCCTCGCTGCTTGCCGGGCCCCACTTGTCGCTCTCTTTGGTTTTCGCCAGGATGCTGAACAACGACACTTCCCGATCGGCCAGCTTGTCCCAGGTATGCTTGGTGTCACACCACGCGCATCCTACCGGGCATCCCTGCAGACGAATAAAGATGGCAGGCACGCCGGTGAAGTAACCCTCGCCTTGCAGGGTCTGGAACATCTCGTTAATCGGGTACTGCATAGTCATCTCTGTTTCGGGTGATAAACGTTCATTATCGCAGATTTCGCTGCCCAGGTCTTGTCCTGCGCTGCGATCGCTTTTTTACCCCTCCGTCAATATCCGTGTCGGGAATAATATTATTGATTAAAAAAGCAATCTTTTCTTTTGGCTTAGTTTATTAGCATGGTAAGAATTAAAATAAATAGCATTCTGACGCGCGGGGGGAAATATGTAACAGAAAATGTTATTCCTGTCATTCAGGATAAAATAAAAGGTCCAAGAAACAAAATAAAAAACCTTAAAATACAGTAATGTACAAACTGATACATGAAAGAGTGAATTATCTGGCCGATCTGCGAGTCCAATTCTACCCCCCGGTAATAATAACCTTAAACTGGTCTTAATAAAGCCCTGATCGGGCCCCTTTTTTATTTAATTGTCGTTTACTTTTGCCCGCCTAGAATCCCGCAGACCAACCATAATGAGATAGCGTTTATGACCACATTATTAATTACCGGCGTTACGGGGTTTCTGGGCGGTGCCGCGTTAGAGAAAATACTCCATCAGGAAACCCGGTTAGATCTGCTGCTGCTGGTACGTGCTGATAGCCCCGAGGCTGGCCTCGAACGGGTTAAAGAGAACATGCGTAAGTTCAACATCGCCGAGGAGAAGCTGGCGATGTTGCGCCAGCAGCATATCCTGCTGGGCGATCTCGCCTCTCCGGAGCATTTTCTTAACGATCCGCGCCTCGATCAGGTCACGCACATCCTCAACTGCGCCGCTGTCGCTTCATTTGGCAGCAACCCGCTTATCTGGAAGGTTAACGTTGAGGGTACGCTGCGCCTGGCGCAACGGATGGCGCAGGTTGAGGGTCTGCAGCGTTTTCTGCACGTCGGCACAGCGATGTCATGTTCGCCTGAGCCGGATTCACTGGTCGCCGAAAGCGCGGAGTTTCGGGAACGCGCTGAGCACCTGGTGGAATACACCCACTCGAAGTCGACCATCGAGCAGCTGATGCAGCAGCATTGCCCTACGCTACCGCTGGTAATTGCCCGCCCCTCTATCGTGGTGGGTCATACCCATCACGGCTGCCGGCCTTCCAGCAGTATTTTCTGGGTGTTCAGCATGGGGCTGATGCTGCAGAAATTCATGTGCTCCATGGAGGACCGAATTGACGTTATCCCGGTGGACTACTGCGCCGACGCCCTGCTAATGCTGCTTAACCAGCCTCTGGCTCACGGCGAGGTGGTGCATATCTCTGCTGGCGAAGAGAACAGCGTGAAGTTTGCCGAAATCGACCGGGCGATGGCTCAGGCCCTGGAGCAGGCGCCGGTGGGGGATAAGTACGCCCAGGTGAGCTATGAAACGCTGGTCAAAATGAGACGCGAACTGAAAGGGATATTTGGGCCATGCAATGAGCGGCTGATGCTGAAAGCCATGCGCTTATACGGCGCGTTCGCCACCCTGAACGTGCGCTTTAGTAACGACAAGCTGCTGAGCATGGGGATGCCAAAACCGCCGCGCTTTACCGATTACATCGACCGC
>NZ_GL882852.1:12276-30578 GCF_000195655.1 Klebsiella sp. MS 92-3 | reverse complement strand
CCAGCCCGAAGGCTGGCATGATTATTTCACAAGGACAGGATTAAGCCTGACCTTTGATCTCTTTACGACCGTTGAACGGCGCTTGCTCACCCAGCGCTTCTTCGATACGAATCAGCTGGTTGTATTTAGCAACGCGGTCAGAACGGCTCATAGAACCAGTTTTGATCTGGCCTGCAGCGGTACCAACAGCCAGGTCGGCAATGGTAGCGTCTTCAGTTTCGCCAGAACGGTGAGAGATAACAGCGGTGTAGCCAGCGTCTTTCGCCATCTTGATAGCAGCCAGAGTTTCGGTCAGAGAACCGATCTGGTTGAACTTGATCAGGATGGAGTTAGCGATGCCTTTTTCGATGCCTTCTTTCAGGATCTTGGTGTTGGTTACGAACAGGTCGTCACCAACCAGCTGGATTTTGTCGCCCAGTACTTTGGTCTGGTAAGCGAAACCTTCCCAGTCAGATTCGTCCAGACCATCTTCGATGGAGACGATCGGGTACTGTTTGGTCAGCTCTTCCAGGAAGTGAGTGAACTCTTCAGAGGTGAATGCTTTGTTGCCTTCGCCAGCCAGAACGTATTTACCGTCTTTGTAGAATTCAGACGCCGCGCAGTCCATCGCCAGGGTGATGTCTTTGCCCAGCTCGTAGCCTGCAGCTTTAACCGCTTCAGCGATAACAGCCAGCGCTTCGGCGTTGGAACCCAGGTTCGGCGCGTAGCCGCCTTCGTCACCAACGGCAGTGTTCATGCCTTTGGACTTCAGCACTTTCGCCAGGTGATGGAACACTTCAGAACCCATGCGTACTGCTTCTTTCAGGGTCGGCGCGCCAACCGGCTGAATCATGAATTCCTGGATGTCGACGTTGTTGTCAGCGTGCTCACCGCCGTTGATGATGTTCATCATCGGAACCGGCATGGAGTATTTGCCCGGAGTGCCGTTCAGTTCAGCGATGTGCGCGTACAGCGGCAGGCCTTTGGACGCAGCAGCTGCTTTGGCGTTCGCCAGAGAAACGGCCAGGATAGCGTTCGCACCGAAGTTAGATTTGTTTTCAGTACCGTCCAGGTCGATCATGATCTTGTCGATGCCAGCCTGATCTTTAGCATCTTTGCCCAGGATTGCCTGAGCGATCGGGCCGTTTACCGCAGCAACAGCTTTGGTTACGCCTTTACCCAGGAAACGGGATTTGTCGCCATCGCGCAGTTCCAGCGCTTCGCGGGAACCAGTAGAAGCACCTGACGGAGCAGCTGCCATACCGACGAAACCACCTTCCAGGTGTACTTCGGCTTCAACAGTCGGGTTACCACGGGAGTCGATGATTTCACGACCGATGACTTTAACGATTTTGGACATTAGGTTTTCCTCAGTACAAGTTAAACTAAAACTCCAGACAAACAATGCACCCGGATGGGTGCATTGCCGTTCAAACTCTTTTTACTTCGCCTGGCGTTTCTGGTACTCGCTCGCGGCTTTCACAAAGCCGGCAAACAGCGGGTGTCCATCACGCGGCGTCGAAGTAAACTCCGGGTGGAACTGGCAGGCCACAAACCACGGATGGTTCGGCACTTCGATGATCTCGACCAACTGATCATCCCCGGAACGGCCCGCAACGCGCAGACCGGCAGCTTCAATCGGTTTCAACAACATGTTGTTGACTTCGTAGCGGTGACGATGACGCTCGGTGATGGTCGGCTCGCCGTAAAGCTGGCGTACCAGAGAATCATCACTCAGCTGGCACTGCTGCGCGCCCAGGCGCATGGTGCCGCCCAGATCGCTCTTCTCAGAGCGGACTTCAACGTTGCCATCTTCGTCACGCCATTCGGTAATCAGGGCCACGACCGGGTATTTACAGTCTGGCACAAATTCCGTCGAGTTGGCGTTTTCCATACCCGCTACGTTACGCGCGAACTCAATCAGCGCAACCTGCATACCCAGGCAGATGCCCAGATAAGGAATATTGTTTTCACGCGCATAGCGCGCGGTGGCGATCTTGCCTTCAACGCCGCGGTAGCCGAAGCCGCCCGGGATCAGGATAGCGTCTAAATCCTTGAGGATTTCGACGCCGCGCGTTTCCACATCCTGCGAATCGATCAGCTTGATGTTGACGGTAACGCGATTTTTCAGACCGCCGTGTTTCAGCGCTTCAATCACCGACTTGTAGGCATCCGGCAGTTCAATGTACTTACCGACCATACCGATGGTGACTTCGCCTGCCGGATTAGCTTCTTCATAGATTACCTGTTCCCATTCGGCCAGGTTTGCTTCCGGACAAGTTAAGCTGAATCGTTTACAAATATAATCGTCCAGCCCCTGAGATTTCAACAGGCCCGGAATTTTATAAATGGAATCGACATCTTTCAGAGAAATCACAGCCTTTTCCGGAACGTTACAGAACAAAGCAATTTTGGCTCGTTCGTTGGCCGGAACCGCGCGATCGGAGCGGCAGATCAGAATATCAGGCTGAATACCGATGGAGAGCAGCTCTTTCACGGAGTGCTGGGTCGGCTTGGTTTTGACTTCGCCCGCGGCGGCCATGTACGGCACCAGAGTCAGGTGCATGAACAGGGTATGCTCGCGGCCGATCTCTACCGCCATCTGACGAATCGCTTCGAGGAACGGCAGGGATTCGATATCGCCTACGGTACCGCCGATTTCCACCAGCACGACGTCATGGCCTTCGCCGCCCGCCAGTACGCGCTCTTTGATAGCGTTGGTGATGTGCGGGATAACCTGAACGGTCGCGCCCAGGTAGTCGCCACGGCGCTCTTTGCGCAGCACGTCGGAGTAGATACGGCCGGTGGTGAAGTTATTGCGGCGCGTCATCTTGGTGCGGATAAAACGCTCATAGTGGCCCAGGTCCAGATCGGTTTCTGCGCCGTCTTCAGTAACGAACACTTCCCCATGCTGGATTGGGCTCATGGTGCCCGGATCGACGTTGATATACGGATCCAGTTTCATGATGGTCACGTTGAGACCACGGGCTTCAAGAATGGCTGCCAGGGAGGCTGCGGCAATGCCTTTACCCAGAGAGGATACGACCCCGCCGGTCACAAAAATATAGTTCGTTGTCATGCTGAACCTGAGAAGTTAGGGTAAAACGATGGAATAACCAGGACGGGAAAGTAGTATACCCGAACATGCGTGACGCCACAAACTTTCATTCTTCCCCTCCCCTTCGTTCTTCAAGTTGCACCTGTGTTGCGACTCGAACAACTCGAAGAGGCAGGCTACATGGTGTTTCAACGACATAACGGAAAGAGAAAATAGACGCTTTTGGCGAAATGTTTTTGACGTAAATCAAGCGCTTGTTATTTATAAAATCACACAAATCGCGCTTGATCACGAAAATCCGTTAGAGATCAGTTTCCTGGCGTTTTACTTCCTGCCACACTTCTTCCATGGTATCGAGGTCGACGCCGGTCATTTCCAGGCCTCGGGCGGCGACAATACGCTCGACCTCGCGGAAACGACGCTCAAATTTGAGGTTTGCTTTCTGCAGCGCCACCTCGGCTTTGACGCCCAAATGACGGGATAAATTCACCGTGGCAAACAGCAGATCGCCCACTTCCTCTTCCAGTTTTGCTTCATCCACCACCGCCTGCTGCGCTTCATGCATCACTTCATCAATTTCTTCATGCACTTTGTCGAGCACCGGGCCCAGCGAGGTCCAGTCGAAACCCACTGCCGAGCAGCGGCGCTGGATTTTATGCGCGCGCATCAGCGCCGGCAGGCTATGGGGAATATCGTCCAGTGCCGAATGCTGGGCTTTTTCCGCCCGCTCCGCGCTTTTGATTTGCTCCCAGCGAGCCAGGACTTCCGTGCTATTGCCCGCCGATGCCTCGCCGAAGATATGCGGGTGGCGACGCTCCAGCTTGTCGCTGATGGCGGCGCAGATATCGTCAAAGTTAAAGCGTCCCTCTTCCTGCGCCATTTGCGCATAGAACACCACCTGGAACAGCAGATCGCCCAGCTCACCGCGCAGATCGTCAAAATCTTCCCGCTGGATAGCATCGAGGACCTCATAGGTCTCCTCAAGGGTATAAGGGGCGATGGTGGCAAAGGTCTGCTCTTTATCCCACGGGCAGCCGTTTTCCGGGTCGCGCAGGCGGCGCATGATGCCGAGCAAGCGGTCAATTTGAGTCATGTGACAATCCTGGAAATTTAAAAAATAGTCGGCCGGATAAGGCGTTTAGACCTGATCCGACGTTGCGAAATTGCCGGATGGCGGCTTCGCCTTATCCGGCCTACAGACGAATTAACCGCCGTGCAGACGGCGCGCGTCGATCACATCCGGCACCTGGTTGAGCTTACCGAGCACCCGGCCCAGCACCTGCAGGTTGTAAATCTCGATGGTCATATCGATGGTTGCCAGCTGCTGACGGGTATCGCTGCGGCTGGCGACGCCCAGCACGTTCACCTTCTCATTGGCGAGGATGGTAGTGATATCGCGCAGTAAACCGCTGCGATCGTTCGCCTCCACCCTGACCACCAGCGAGTAGCCCGCCGAGTAGCTTTCGCCCCATACCGCATCGACGATGCGCTCCGGGGCATGCGACTGCAGTTCTGCCAGCTGATCGCAGTCCGCGCGATGCACGGAGATCCCGCGCCCCTGGGTGATAAAGCCGACGATCTCGTCGCCCGGGATTGGCTGGCAGCAGCGGGCAATATGGTGCATCAGGTTGCCTACCCCTTCCACCACTACCCGGCCATTGTCCTTGGTGCGATTTTGCGGCGTGTAGGTTTTCTGCTGCAGTTGCTTCAGCGCGGCCGCATCCTGCTCGGCGGCGCTAGGTTTATTGAACTGCGCCTGCAGGAAGTTGACCATCTGGTTGAGACGGATATCGCCACCGCCGATGGCGGCCAGCAGTTCATCGAGCTCGTTGAAGTTATAGCGCGGCAGCAGGTGCTTTTCCGCATCCTTCAGGCTGATGCCCAAATGCTCCAGCTCGTCGTCGAGGATCTGCCGACCGGCGAGAATGTTCTTGTCGCGATCCTGCTTACGGAACCAGGCGTGGATCTTCGAACGTCCGCGGCTGGTGGTCACATAGCCGAGGTTAGGGTTCAGCCAGTCACGGCTCGGGTTCGGCTGCTTCTGGGTAATAATTTCGATCTGATCGCCCATCTGCAGCTGGTAGGTGAACGGCACGATGCGGCCGCCAATTTTGGCGCCGATGCAGCGATGGCCGACATCGCTGTGAATATGATAGGCAAAGTCCAGCGGCGTCGACCCCGCAGGCAGGTCCACCACGTCGCCTTTCGGCGTAAAGACATACACCCGGTCGTCGAAGACCTGGCTGCGCACTTCGTCGAGCATCTCGCCGGAGTCGGCCATCTCTTCCTGCCAGGCAATCAGCTTACGCAGCCAGGCGATACGGTCTTCATAGCCGCGGCCGCCGCTGGTGCCGGCTCCCGCGCCCTCTTTGTACTTCCAGTGTGCGGCCACGCCCAGCTCGGCATCTTCATGCATCTGCCGGGTGCGGATCTGAATCTCCACCGTCTTGCCGCTCGGCCCCAGCACCACGGTATGGATAGACTGGTAACCGTTGGGTTTCGGGTTGGCCACGTAGTCGTCGAATTCATCCGGCAGATGGCGGTAGTGAGTATGGACGATCCCCAGCGCGGCATAGCAATCCTGCAAACGCTCAGCCACAATACGCACCGCGCGAACGTCAAACAGCTCGTCGAAAGCGAGGTGTTTTTTCTGCATTTTGCGCCAGATACTGTAGATATGCTTCGGCCGGCCATAGACTTCCGCCTTGACGCCTTCGGCTTTCATCTCTGAGCGCAGGTGGCCGACAAACTCTTCGATGTAATGCTCGCGGTCGATACGGCGCTCGTGGAGCAGTTTGGCAATGCGCTTGTATTCCGCCGGGTGCAGATAGCGGAAGCAGTAATCTTCCAGCTCCCACTTCAGCTGGCCGATACCTAAGCGGTTCGCCAGGGGAGCATAGATATTGGTGCACTCTTTCGCCGCAAGAACGCGCTCATCTTCCGGCGCGTCTTTGACCTCGCGCAGATGCGCGATACGCTCAGCAAGTTTGATGACCACGCAGCGGAAATCGTCAACCATCGCCAGCAGCATACGGCGAATGTTATCCACCTGCTCGGAAGAGACCGAGTCGGTATGGGTAGCTTTCAGCTGGCGGATAGCGGCCATGTCCCGCACCCCGTGAATCAGGGTCACGACCGATTTACCTACGCTCTCCTGCATCACCTCTTCGCTGACAACTTCGCCGTCGGCCAGCGGGAACAGCAGCGCCGCGCGCAGCGTATCGATGTCCATACTTAGGGTGGAGAGAATCTCCACCATTTCGACGCCCCGCCACAGCAGCAGGTCCGCCTGCGGGTGTCCTTGCGTTTTTTCGCGACAATAATCCCAGGTTTCGGCTAAGCGCTCACACGACTGCTGGCTGGAAATTCCCAGACTCGCGATCCATTTCTTCGGGTCAAATTCACCAGCTTTATTAAGATGTGCACTTCTTACCGCAACCATTGTCCTCTCCTTAAGGGACCGGCCTGCCGAAGTCGGCAAGCCTCAACTTTCTACATGTCATCCTGCAGGTCGCGTCAGCATTCATGGCCAGGGTGGCTCTTCTGCGACGTTGTGAATGACCTTATGTAAGCCTGCGCTCAAACAACACCATTGATTCCAGATGGCCGGTATGCGGGAACATATCCAGCATCGCCAGGCGTTGAATCTGATATCCAGCCTGCAACAGGGTTTCGCTGTCTCGCGCCAGCGTCGCCGGGTTGCAGGAAACATACACCACCCGCCGCGGTGCCAGTTTTATTATATGCGGCATCACGCCCGGCGCGCCGGCGCGGGCCGGGGCCAGCAGCACTTTATCAAAGCCGTGCTTCGCCCAGGCCTGACGGGTGACGTCTTCTTCCAGATTTTCATGGAAGAAAGTGACATTTGATAAACCATTGCGGGCGGCGTTTTCCCGCCCCTTCTCCACCAGCGCCGGCACCCCTTCCACGCCCACCACATGGGCGGCGCGTGTCGCCAGCGGCAGGGTAAAGTTGCCCATCCCGCAGAACAGATCCAGCACCCGGTCCTCTGGCCGCAGATCCAGCCACTCCAGTGCGGTACGCACCATCTGCTGATTTACGCCGTCGTTGACCTGGATAAAATCCCGCGGGCTGAACACTAAGCGTAGTCCGTCTGAGGTATACCATGGCGCTTCGCCATGAATATGCTCCAGTATCTCGCTTTGTGGCGCGAGGTACAGGGAAAGACCGTGAGTTTGCGAAAAGCGTTCCAGTTTTTCCCTGTCTGTCGCCGGCAGGGCTGCGGTATGGCGCAGCACCATCAGCGGGCCATTGTCCGCCTGCACCAGCTCGACGTGGCCGAGATGGCGTAATGCGCTCAGCGCGCTTAAGCACTCGCGCACAGCGGGCAGCAATGCCTCAAGTTGGGGCACCAAAACAGGGCACTGCACCACATCGACGATCGCTTTGGCGTTGGCCTGGCGAAAACCCATCTGCAATTGTTGGGTCTTCGGCTGATAATTCAAGCTCAAGCGTGCGCGACGGCGGTAGCCCCACGGCGCGCCGGCGATGACGTCATCTACCTCGCGCTTCATCAGTCGCCCCAGCGCGGCGCGTTTACTTTGCTGCTGAAGCGGAACGCTGGCATGTTGTTGTTGGCATCCGCCGCAGACGCCAAAATGGGGGCAGCGCGGCGCCTGGCGCTGCGGGCTGTCGGTCAGTCGGCGTTTCACCTCGGCGCGGGCGTACTGTTTTTTATCTTCCACCAGCGCCACCTCGGCCTGCTCGTGGGGCAGCACGCCGCTCACGAACAACGCCTTCCCCTGATGGCGGGCAACACCCTGACCAAAGGGATCGAGGTCGTTGACTGTAACGGTTATGATCTGGCGCGTCGTCACACGCCGTTTTGCAGAGTAGAATTGCGCCATCGTAGAGAGTTGTCTCAATCAAATAAAACGAGCTCGTTCAGAGCGGCAGCGCCGCGAGGCGCAGCGACGCTGCACAGAACGATGATGTCTATATTCTCCCATAATGGAACCGCATGACCAACTACAGCCTGCGTGCTCGCATGATGATTCTGATTCTGGCGCCAACCGTCCTGATAGGACTGTTGCTCAGTATTTTCTTTGTCGCTCATCGTTATAACGACCTGCAACGCCAGCTGGAGGACGCTGGCGCCAGTATTATCGAACCGCTGGCGGTCTCCAGCGAATATGGCATGAACTTGCAAAACCGCGAATCCATCGGCCAGCTGATCAGCGTTCTGCATCGTCGCCACTCGGAGATCGTGCGGGCCATCTCGGTGTACGATTCGCATAACCGCTTATTTGTCACCTCCAATTACCAGCTCAATCCCAGCGAACTGCAGATCCCGAAAGGCGAGGCATTCCCCCGTCACCTCAGCGTCATCCGCGATGGCGACATGATGATCCTGCGCACGCCTATTGTCTCGGAAAGCTATTCTCCGGATGAATCACCCGAATCTGACGCTAAAATGCCGGGCAATATGCTGGGCTACGTCGCCCTGGAGCTGGATCTAAAATCGGTTCGCCTCCAGCAGTACAAAGAGATTTTTATCTCCAGCGTAATGATGCTGTTCTGTATCGGCATCGCGTTAATCTTCGGCTGGAGGCTGATGCGCGACGTCACTGGGCCAATCCGCAATATGGTTAACACTGTCGACCGCATCCGCCGCGGACAGCTGGACAGCCGGGTCGAAGGCTTTATGCTCGGCGAACTGGATATGCTGAAAAATGGCATTAACTCGATGGCCATGTCGCTGGCGGCATACCACGAAGAGATGCAACACAACGTCGACCAGGCGACCTCCGATCTACGGGAAACGCTTGAGCAGATGGAGATCCAGAACGTCGAGCTGGACCTGGCGAAAAAGCGCGCCCAGGAGGCGGCGCGCATTAAGTCTGAGTTCCTGGCCAATATGTCTCACGAGCTGCGCACCCCGCTCAATGGGGTGATCGGCTTTACCCGCCTGACGCTGAAAACCGATCTCAACGCTACGCAGCGCGACCACCTGACCACCATCGAACGTTCGGCCAACAATCTGCTGGCGATCATCAATGACGTGCTCGACTTTTCCAAGCTGGAAGCCGGGAAGCTGATCCTGGAGAGTATTCCGTTCCTGCTGCGCACTTCGCTTGATGAAGTGGTCACCCTGCTGGCGCATTCCGCGCACGATAAAGGGCTGGAGCTGACGCTGAATATTAAGAACAATGTACCGGACAACGTTATCGGCGACCCGCTGCGTCTGCAGCAGATTGTGACCAACCTCGTGGGCAACGCCATCAAATTTACCGAGCACGGCAATATCGACGTACTGGTGGAGCAGCGGGCCATCAGTAATTCCCGGGTACAGATCGAAATTCAGATCCACGATACCGGCATCGGCATCCCCGAGCGCGACCAGTCCCGGCTATTCCAGGCCTTCCGTCAGGCCGATGCCAGTATTTCACGCCGCCACGGCGGCACCGGGCTCGGGCTGGTGATCACTCAGCGTCTGGTCAAAGAGATGGGCGGGGATATTTCGTTCCACAGCCAGCCGAACCGCGGCTCCACCTTCTGGTTCCATATCAGCCTCGATCTCAACCCGAACGCCATTCCGGATACGCTGAACACCGACGGGCTTGTCGGCAAACGTCTGGCCTATGTGGAAGCCAACGCGACGGCGGCGCAGTGTACCCTGGAGATGCTGGCCGCTACGCCGCTGGAGGTTATCTACAGCCCTACCTTCTCCTCGCTGGCGGAAGCGCAGTATGACATTCTGCTGGTCGGTATCCCGGTTTCAATGCGCGATTTGTCGCCGCATCGGGAAAAATTAGCCAAAGCCTGCGCGATGTCCGATAACGTACTGCTGGCCCTGCCGTGCCATGCCCAGGTCAGCGCCGAAGCCCTGAAGCGCGACGGCGTTGCCGCCTGCCTGTTAAAGCCGCTCACCACCACCCGTCTGCTACCGGCGCTGGTGGCTACCAGCCACGCGCTTGCCTCCGCGCCGCTGATGCAGATCGACAGTCATAAGTTGCCAATGACGGTAATGGCCGTCGACGACAACCCGGCTAACCTGAAGCTGATTGGCGCCCTGCTGGATGATCTTGTGCAGCAGGTGATCCTCTGCGACAGCGGCCAGCAGGCGGTGGACAAGGCCAAGCAGCTGCAGATGGATCTGATCCTGATGGATATTCAGATGCCGGATATGGACGGCATCCGCGCCTGCGAGCTTATCCATCACCTGTCCCATCATCAGCAAACCCCGGTTATTGCGGTCACCGCGCACGCCCTGGAGGGCCAGCGTGAGAAATTACTGAGCGCCGGCATGAACGACTATCTGGCGAAGCCAATCGAAGAAGAGAAACTGCACGCACTGCTGCTGCGCTATCAGCCCGGCCTGCACAGCGTCGTTCCGGCGTCGCTACCGCCCGCAGAGCCGATCGTCGATCATAATCAAACGCTCGACTGGCAGCTGGCGCTGCGCCAGGCGGCCATGAAGCCGGACCTGGCGCGGGAGATGCTGCAAATGCTGATCGCCTTTATGCCGGAGGTGCGTAACAAAGTTGAGGAGCAGCTGGTGGGCGAGCAGCCGGAAGGGCTGGTGGATCTGATCCATAAACTGCACGGCAGCTGCAGCTATAGCGGCGTGCCGCGGCTGAAAAAGCTGTGCCATCCCCTGGAAAGTCAGCTGCGGGCAGGCACCGCCGCCGAGGATCTGGAGCCGGAGCTGCTTGAGCTGTTAGATGAGATGGATAATGTGGCCCGCGAAGCGTGCCGGATGGGGGTGTAAACCCCGGATAGCTGCGCTACGCGCCTCATCCGGCCTACGCCCTACGGTCCGGTATTCGGTTGGTAGCCCCGGTAAGCGTAAGCGCCACCGGGGATGGTTCCCGGATCGCGGTGCTACGCACCTTATCCGGACTACAAATACCACTGCGCCAGCCGGGTTACCGCCTGTCGCCCATCTGCAAAACCGCGGCTACGTTACGCGCCGTCATTCGCAGGTTGGCGGCGGCATTGGCCAACGCTTCATCAAGGGTACAGATGGTATACAACACGCTGAATACCGCATCCAGCCCGTGCTGATGCACGACGCCAACATCGGCGGTAAGACTGCCGGCAATCCCGATCACCGGGACGTTAAAACGCTTCGCCACCCTCGCCACCCCCACCGGCACTTTGCCGTGGATCGTCTGGCTATCGATACGCCCTTCGCCGGTGATTACTAAATCGGCATCCGCCACCCGCTCAGCCAGCTGTAGCGCATCGGTGACAATCTCAATGCCCGGACGCAACTGAGCACCACAGAACGCATACAGCGCCGCACCCATGCCGCCCGCCGCGCCGCCGCCCTCAAGGCTCAGCACGTCGATATCTAAATCGCGGGCGATAATCCGGGCATAGTGCCGCAGGCCGCTATCGAGCCGGTCGATCATCTGCGCCGTCGCCCCTTTTTGCGGGCCGAACACCGCGCTGGCGCCCTGCGGGCCGGTCAACGGGTTGGTGACGTCGCAGGCAACGTCAATCCGGCAATCTGCCAGACGCGAATCGAGTTCGCTGAGATCGATTCGCGCCAGCGTCTCCAGCGCGCCGCCCCCGGAGGCAATTTGCTGGCCCTCGGCGGTCAGCAGTTTCGCCCCCAGCGCCTGCGCCATCCCGGCGCCGCCGTCATTGGTCGCACTGCCGCCAATACCAATAATGATCTGTCTTACCCCGGCGTCCAGCGCATGGCGGATAAGCTCCCCGGTACCCCAGGAAGTGGTCAGCAGCGGGTTACGCTGCGCCGGCGGGACGCTCTCCAGGCCGCTGGCCGCCGCCATTTCGATAAAGGCGCACTGGCGATCGCCGGACAGCCCGTAAAATGCCTCAACCGGCTCGCCCAGCGGCCCGGTGACCGTCAGCGGAACCAGAAGCCCGCCGGTCGCCGCCACCATGGCTTCCACCGTCCCTTCCCCACCATCGGCAACCGGCAGCTTGACGTACTCGGCGTCAGGATAAATCTCGCGAAAGCCTTGCTCTATCGCACTGGCCACTTCCAGCGCGCTCAGGCTCTCCTTCCAGGAATCCGGTGCGATCACTATTTTCATCTGCTGTCCTTAATCTGAGCCAACCCCTGGCGCTGTCGCGCAATGCCGGCCCCCGCAGAGGCCGGCGGACTTTTAGCGCACCATGCATGGACGCTTGTTGTCAAAGGTCCAGCCCGGGATCAGATACTGCATCGCCATCGCATCGTCGCGGGCGCCAAGACCATGTTTCTTATATAGCTCATTTGCCTGCATCACGCGGTCCATATCCAGCTCAACCCCCAGGCCCGGGGTACTCGGTACCTGCACCATGCCGCCTTTGATTTCAAAAGGTTGTTTGGTCAGACGCTGGTTGCCCTCCTGCCAGATCCAGTGGGTATCGATAGCGGTGATCTTGCCCGGCGCCGCTGCCGCGACGTGGGTGAACATCGCCAGCGACACGTCGAAGTGATTATTAGAGTGCGAACCCCAGGTCAGGCCGAACTCATGGCACATCTGCGCTACGCGCACCGACCCCTGCATGGTCCAGAAGTGCGGGTCCGCCAGCGGGATATCCACCGATTGTAGCGACAGCGTATGGCCCATCTGCCGCCAGTCGGTGGCGATCATATTGGTGGCGGTCGGCAGGCCCGTCGCGCGGCGGAACTCGGCCATCACTTCGCGGCCGGAGAAGCCCTGTTCGGCGCCGCACGGATCTTCCGCATAGGCCAGCACGCCCTTCAGCTGTTTACCAATCTGAATGGCCTCCTCAAGCAGCCAGGCGCCATTCGGGTCGAGAGTGACGCGAGCATTCGGGAAGCGCTTCGCCAGGGCGCTGATCGCTTCGGCTTCTTCAAAACCGGCCAGCACGCCGCCCTTCAGCTTAAAGTCGTTGAAACCATATTTTTCATACGCCGCTTCCGCCAGGCGGACCACCGCATCCGGCGTCATCGCCTCTTCATGGCGCAGGCGATACCACTCGCACTGCTCATCCGGCTGGCTCTGATAGGCCAGCGGCGTCGCATGGCGATTACCGACAAAGAACAGATAGCCCAGCATTTCGACTTCGCTGCGCTGCTGGCCATCGCCTAGCAGCGAGGCGACGTTGACCCCAAGGTGCTGGCCCAGCAGATCCAGCAGTGCCGCTTCGATGCCGGTCACCACGTGAATGGTGGTGCGCAGGTCAAAGGTCTGCAGGCCGCGGCCCCCGGCGTCGCGGTCGGCAAACTGATTGCGCACCGCGCCCAGCACGTTTTTATACTCGCCCAGCGTTTTGCCCACCACCAGCGGAATGGCATCCTCCAGGGTCTGGCGAATTTTTTCACCGCCCGGGATTTCACCGACGCCGGTATGGCCGGCGTTATCTTTGATAATTACGATATTGCGGGTGAAGTACGGGGCGTGCGCGCCGCTCAGGTTCATCAGCATGCTGTCATGGCCGGCAACCGGGATCACCTGCATGGTGGTGACAACGGGCGTTGAAGAGAAAGTCGTCATAGCATCATCCTTTTTAATTAGTGGCGGCCGAAAACGGGACGTTTGCGGTCGAATGTCCAGCCGGGGATCAGGTACTGCATCGGGCCTGCGTCGTTGCGCGCGCCGCCCGGCAGCGCTTTATAGGCCTCATGGGCTCTGCGCACCTGCTCCCAGTCAAGTTCCACGCCGAGTCCCGGCGCGTCTGGCACGGCAATGCTGCCGTTAATAATCTGCAGCGGATTTTTGGTCAGGCGCGCGTCGCCCTCCTGCCAGATCCAGTGGGTATCGATGGCGGTGGGGTTGCCCGGCGCGGCGGCGCCGACGTGGGTAAACATCGCCAGGGAAATATCAAAGTGGTTGTTGGAATGGCAGCCCCAGGTGAGCCCCCAGTCGTCGCACAGCTGCGCCACCCGCACCGCGCCGGAGAGCGTCCAGAAGTGCGGGTCCGCCAGCGGGATATCGACGGCGTTGAGCATCACCGCATGGCCCATTTCGCGCCAGTTAGTGGCTATCATATTGGTGGCGACCGGCAGCCCGGTGGCGCGGCGGAACTCGGTCATCACCTCCCGGCCGGAGAAACCCTGTTCGGCGCCGCACGGATCTTCGGCGTAGGTCAGAACATCCTGCAGCCCTTTACACAGCGCGATGGCCTCATCCAGCAGCCAGGCGCCGTTAGGGTCGACGGTGATGCGCGCATCCGGGAAACGCTTTTTCAGCGCCCGCGCGGTGTCGATCTCCTGCTCGCCGGGCAGCACGCCGCCTTTGAGCTTAAAGTCTTTGAAACCGTAGCGATCCTGGGCGGCTTCCGCCAGACGCACTACCGCCTCGCTGCTCAAAGCCTGCTGGTGGCGCAGGCGGTACCATTCGTGATCGCCCGGCGTATGGTCCAGATAGCCAAGGTCGGTTTTCTGCCGATCGCCGATATAGAACAGGTAGCCCAGCACGGTGACGGCATCACGCTGCTTACCCGGGCCCAGCAGCTCGCAGACCGGCACATTAAGCACCTGGCCGAGCAGGTCGAGCAGCGCCGCTTCCAGCGCCGCCACCGCGTTAACCTTCAGTTCGAAGGTCCACGCCCCTTTGCCGAAGGTGTCGAAATCCGCCGCCTGATTGCCTTTGTGCACCTGCTGCACCACGCGATTGAGTCGGGCGACCTCCTGGCCCACCACCTGCGGGATCGCCGCCAGCAGCGTCTGGTAGATGACCTCTCCGCCGGGCGCTTCGCCGACGCCGGTATGGCCGGCGTTATCGGTTAACACCACGATATTGCGGGTAAACCATGCGTTATGCGCTCCGCCGATGTTCAGCAGCATGCTGTCGTGCCCGGCCACCGGAATGACCTTCATCTCTGTGATAATCGGGCTGGATTGAGTAGTCATGATTAACGTCCCGCTACAGGTTTCAGTTCGATACGTTTGATATCGCCCACCAGCACCAGATAGCTCAGCACCGCCACCAGGGCATGGATACCGACGTAGATCAGCGCGCCGTTGAACGAGCCGGTGGTGCCGACGATATAGCCGATGGCGATCGGGGTGACGATGCCGGAGATATTGCCGAACATATTGAACAGACCGCCGGAGAGACCGCTAATCTCTTTCGGCGCGGTATCCGCCATCACCGCCCAGCCGAGGGCGCCGATCCCTTTGCCGAAGAAGGCCATTGCCATAAAGCCGATCACCATCCACTCCACGTTGACATAGTTACACATCAGCATGGTCATGGAGAGCAGCATCCCCAGCACAATCGGCGTTTTGCGCGCAATGTTCAGCGAGCCGGTGCGGCGCATTAACCAGTCGGAGATCACCCCGCCCAGCACCCCGCCGACAAAGCCGCACACCGCCGGAATCGAGGCGACAAAGCCGGCTTTGAGGATCGACATGCCGCGCGCCTGCACCAGATAAACCGGGAACCAGGTGATAAAGAAGTAGGTTAAGGCGTTGATGCAGTACTGACCGATATAGATGCCGATCATCATCCGCGAGCCGATCAGTTGCTTGATCTGCCCCATTTTGACGCTAAACGGCACTTTCTGCGCGCTACTCTTCTGATCCATGTTGATCAGCGCCCCGCCTTCGGCGATATAGTCCAGCTCTTTCTGGTTCACGCCCGGGTGGTTGTTCGGATCGTGGATCACTTTCAGCCACACAAAGCTGATCACAATCCCCAGCCCGCCCATAAAGAAGAACACATGCGACCAACCCACCTCATGCGTCAGCCAGCCCATGATCGGCGCGAAAATAACGGTGGCAAAGTACTGGGCGGAGTTAAAAATCGATACCGCTGTCCCCCTCTCCTGCGCCGGGAACCAGGCGGCGACGATCCGGCTGTTGCCGGGGAATGACGGCGACTCGGCAAGGCCGACGAGGAAGCGCAGGGTAAACAGCGCAACGATAATGCCAAAGCCGCTGAAGATATCGACGAAGCCCTGCAGCAGGGTAAACATCGACCAGATGAAGATCGACCAGAAATAGACGCGCTTCGAGCCGAAGCGGTCGAGCAGCCAGCCGCCCGGGATCTGGCCGATGACATAAGCCCATGAGAAGGCGGAGAACACATACCCCATCCCCACCGGATCAAGGCCGATATCCCTGGCCATTTCCGAACCGGCGATCGACAGCGTCGCCCGGTCGCCATAGTTAAAAGAGGTGACGATAAACAGCATCACCACTATCCAGTAGCGGGCGTTGGTGCGCTTTTCAGCCGCCGTCGCCGCCTGACTTAATGAACTCATTGTTGTACTCCTGAATCATAGCGTTTAGCTACGTTCATTCTGAACAGCACAACCTGTAGGGTAATCAGAATGACGTGGTCGTGTTTTGATAGTTGTCGTTATATCTGGCACTGCATTTATCACTGGCTGGAGCAGTATATGAAGAGGCACACCGCGGCTCACCGTGCATCCACACAGCTTTTACGCCGCTATTGCAGGTGGTTTGTGGCGAATGCCTGAAAGAATGGGGGGAAGTTCACGGAAATGAAAAGCCAGCGCCGCTGGCGCCGCATAGCGCAGCAAAAAGGGCCGGAGTGTGAAATACCTCACTTGACCCGGTGAAACTGGCTGGCTTAAGCCATGATATTGTTAAGGATATTGTGGCGTTTGCCTAAAGGCGTGGCGCCTGGAAAGCGCTACTATTTTGACGTCCGCGTATCTGGCCGCGACGTATTGAAAGAGCGCCCTCTGCGTAGGGAGAGGGCAGCGCTTTTATGCGAGCAGGGTGGCCCACTGCTCAACCCACGGATTGGAGACGCTCTCCGGCTCCGGGTCTTCGCTGGCGTCAATCTTCAGCATCTCGCCGATGCGCTTCGCGCCCTGCTCCTGCAGCAGCTGATCGAACTTCAGGCCGCCGCCGCAAAAGTTGGCATAGGTGCTGTCGCCGAGCGCGATAATGCCGTACCGCAGGTGAGGCTGATACATATCTTTGATGCCCTCATACAGCGGGACGATGCTGTCCGGCAGATCGCCCTGCCCGGTGGTGGAGGTGACCACCAGCACATACTTACCCGTGTAGGATTCCCAGTCGTTGACCTGCGGATCCTCATACACGGTAGCCTTGTGTCCCAGTCCGCTGAGGATCGCTTCCGCTTCTTCCGCGACCAGCAGCGAGTTGCCGTACATGGTGCCGACAAAAATTCCGACTTCCGCCATGCTATTATCTCCCTGGATTGACCTTATTCTCTTCATCCTGACCGCTGTCGTCGGCAAACTCAACCCTTTCATTTAGCGGGAGAAGCCCGCGCCAGCCAAACTGCGACAGCGCGCGCATCCAGACGTCGTCAAAACCGGCGCGCAGGGTCAGCGGCTCGCCGGTAAAAGGATGGGTTAACGACAGCTCGCTGGCGTGCAGCATCAAGCGGTGACAGCCGAAATGTTCCGCGGCGCTGCGGTTTTGCCGCAGATCGCCGTGCTTGCTGTCGCCGAGGATCGGATGACGGAGGTGGGCCAGATGACGGCGCAGCTGGTGCTTGCGGCCGGTTTTCGGCTCCAGTTCCACCAGCCCATAGCGCGAGGTGGGATAGCGCCCAGTCGCCACTGGCATCTCCACTGTCGCCAGACCGCGGTAGTGGGTTACCGCTGGCTGCGGCCCTTTATCTTCGCGGGCGAACTTATCGGCGATTCTATCCAGCTCCTCCACCAGCGGGTAATCCAGCAGCGCCTCTTCCATCAGCCAGCCGCGGACGATCGCATGGTAGCGCTTCCGGATCTGGTGCTGCTCGAACTGTTGCGCCAGCAGCCGGCCCGCCTCGCTCGACAATCCCATCAGCAGCACGCCGGAGGTGGGCCGGTCGAGACGATGAGCGGTAAAAACGTGCTGACCGATCTGGTCGCGCACGGTCTGCATCACCACCACTTTCTCGTCGCGATCGAGCCAGCTGCGATGCACCAGCCAGCCCGAGGGTTTGTTGACCGCCACCAGCCAGTCGTCCTGGTAGATAATCTCCAGCATCAGGCCTGCTCACCGGCAAACAGCGCGTCTAACAGCAGAAGTTCCGCCAGCATGGATTCGCGGACCGGGTGGGCCTGATCCAGAGCCATTTCGTAATAAGGCGCAACGGCAAAATTTTGCGGCAGCGGCTGGCCGCTCTCCAGCAGCTGGTGCATACGCGGGATCAGGACCCACTGCAGCCACTCCAGCGGCTCCAGGGTATCCAGGCAAAACGGCTTATCGCTGGCGAAGGCGCTGCTGTCAGGCGCCGTCTCCTGCCAGTGCTCCGTTTCGCGCAGCAGGGCTTCAATGGCGCGCAGGCGATCGCGCACGCTATCGTGAAGAGTCATGGGGAAACCTCGATGAGTTAAAAACCGGGCGCAGGATAGCAAATCCGCAGGAGAAATAAAAAAAGGG